>CAYYCI010000201.1:5255-7327 GCA_964470215.1 uncultured Planctomycetota bacterium | reverse complement strand
GACCCCTCGACCGGGACGCATTCCTGGACCTGCGGCTCCACCCCCGCCGGCTCGTAGTAGCCCTCGATGAGCGCTTCCCTGAGCCTGTCCACCGCGTCCTGGCGCGCCAGGACCATGATGCAGCCGCCCAACCCGGCCCCGGCCAACTGCGCGCCAACCACCCCCTCGACCCCCAGGGCGATGTCCACCATCGAATCCAGTTCGGGGGTCGAGCAGGCGTAACTGCCAGGGACTTCCATCAGTTTCGCCTCGCCCCTCTCGCAGGCCGCCGCGAGGTCCAGGAGTCGCTCCTCGCCCACCTCGAGCGAGATGGGGCGGCGAACGCCGTCCTCGCCGAGAGCGCTCACGCGGTCGCCGTCGTGGGAGATCGTCATCAGGCGGCCGAACGCCTCGACGTCGCCCGCCTCGAGCATCGCCGCGCAATCGCGGCTCCTCAGGCATTCGGTTATCCCGAAGAGGCAAACGCCCCGGACCCGATAGCCATCCGGCGGCTCGCTGTGGGTGCGGAAGAGGCTCTCCAGGCGGCTGGTGTCCTGGCCTTCCAGCTCGCGCAGGAGCGCGTCGCGACCGATCCGCTCGGGCAGCCGAGCCACCAGCCGCAAGATGTCCACCTCGCCGCACTCCAGGCGCTCGGGGTTCACGTCGCGCAGGTATTCGATCCGCTCGGCCTTCTCCGGCAGGAGTTTCCGGAACAGAAGGCAGCCGGCCTCGTAGGCCGCTATGCAGCGGTTGAAGATGTCGCGGGCGTCCGCGGCCTTCTTCGCCTCGATGCCGGAGCCACACACCACCACCCGGTAGCCGTCGGGAAATGGGAGGCTGCTCTCGACCTCGAAGGGGTAGAACCTCACGTGGGCGATGGCCCCGCGCCGCGAGAGTTTGATCGCCGCGTGGTCGCCGGAGCCGCCCCGCGTGCCCACGAACCACTCCCCTTCCCCACACAGGTTCACGAACTGCTGGGGCGTGATGTCCAGGCCGTTGACCTTGGCGATGGCCTCGGCGGCGGCCACGACCATGGCCGACGAGGAACTCAGCCCCGCGCCCATCGGGATGTTGCCGCTGACCAGGATGTTCATCCCGCGCAGCCGGTGGTCGCGGAACTTCTCCTGGAGGCGGAGCGCGGCGGCCTTGATGTAGTTGGCCCAGTCGCCCGCCGCCGCGCGCACCATTGCGATGACCTTCTCGCTGTTTATCGCCGTCAGCCAGTCGTCCCACTCCAGACCCGCGATCTCCTCCCCGATGTTGAACGTGCGGAACTTGAAGGTGCGGTAGTCCAGGTTGTGGAGAGCCACGTTGTAGTCGTCCCGCGGCTCGACCACCATCACCACCTCGCGGTTGATCGCCATCAGGTTGTTGTGGCCGCCGCGGTGGTCCACGTGGCGGCCCATCAGGTTCACCCGCCCGGGAGAGCGGACGATGAAGACCTGGGCGTCGAGGCCATAGACCCGGCCGAACTCCAGGAGAGCGTTGCGGAAAGCCCGAAGGCGCTCCTCGTGGAGAGCCGCATCCTCACCGTAGACCTCGCGCAGGCGGCGACGGAGCGCCGACGCACTGGCCTCGACGATCCGCAGCCACTCCTCCACCGTCCGAAGCCTCCCCATCGGCCGCTCGCTCACCCTCACCCCTCGCGCGATGGCCTCCTGGCGGCGCAGGTAGTCCTCGATCTCGAGGAGTTCTTCGGGGTTGTTGTAGGCCAGGACCCACTCCGGGTCTTCGAGTTCGACGGCGATGACCTTGTAGCGCAGCGAGCCGTCGGCTCGACGGGCATTCGCCAGGACGGCCACGGCGTCGGTCAGGTATTCCTCGCCCTGGGCATTCTCGGAGCCGATGTGGCGCAGGGCCTCGTAGAAGGCACGCGCGCGGAAGAAATAGAGCGAGACGTTCACCGCCCGGGTCTCGGCCTCCAGCTGTTCGGGGGTCAGCCGCCGCTCCGTCCCGTCGGCCTCGACGATGGTGAAACCGGTCTCCTCGGGGCGGATGAGGGCCCTGAGGGCGGGGAGCGGGGTCTCCGGCTCGCTCTCCAGGCGCGAGAGGAGTTCGCCGAAGGCCACTCGCGCCTTCTCCGGCCGAGGCTC
>CAYYCI010000201.1:0-5155 GCA_964470215.1 uncultured Planctomycetota bacterium | reverse complement strand
CTCGACGAAACCCAGCACCTTCTCCATCGCGCCCACATTCTACCGGCCGCCTCTCGGCCCGGTCAACCCGACCACACGGCGGACCGCGCCCGCTCGGCCCGCCAAGAAGGCGGCAAAAGCCACCACGAAAATCCCCACGAGGCGTCTCCGGCACTCCATCATCCCTGCTGCTGCCATCAAGCTGGGGGTGTTAGTCGGTTGGGCGGTCCCTTTGCATCCAGTTGAGGTGAATTCTTCGATCCAACTCACATGTTCCGGATGCAATTTTCGTGGTCGCCGGCGGGCTAGCGACGCCTGCGCCAATAGCCGGGCTCGCGGCGCAGATGCATGACCGCCACCACGACGATTCGTTCCGGCTCCACGCGGTAGAGGATGGCGAAGGGGAAACGGCGGACCATGAGGCGTCGGGCCTGCTGGTGGACGAGCGCGCCGGCTTCATGGGGCCTTGCGCGCCGCGAGGCGGCGTCGGGCTTGTGCGAAGGCTTGGTCGGCGGGAATGGCCTTCATCCGCCCGGCGCGGTACTCCTGGTAGCGACGCTCGGCCTCGGCGAGCCAGGCCTCCTCGGCGTCCACATCCTCCCCGTCGTCCAGTGTGGCCAAGAGGTGCTCGACCAGGGCCGCGCGCTCCCTGGGCGAGAGGGCCATGGCTTCCCGCTCGATCTCATCCAGGGACCGCGCCATCGTGCTTGGCTCCGTAGTTGTTTGCTCGGGTCGGTTGCGCCGGGCCACTCGGATTCTAGCCCGCGTTGGCTGCCATGTCAATCGTCGCGCGGCTTCGGCGACGACTCTGGCCGGTGCTTCTCCCGGGCGCGGGGGCCGGTGGGGATGATGACCTCGAAGTCGCGGCCTTTGACTCGCCGGAGTTCGTCGAGGCCCTTGATGCGAGGGTCGGGGGCAACCGAGATGCGCCAGTCGCCCCCGTTGTCGGCAACGAACATGCCGTATTTCTTCAATCCCCGCAGGATGGCGTTGACGTGGGGCGAGAAGCCGCTGATGTCGAAATCCCGACGCAACCGAAAGCGCTCCCCCATGCGCGGGTATTCCTCGTTCTGGTAGCGGCTGGCGTAGTGGGTGGCGGGATAGACGTAGGCGCGGCGGGTGCGGCGGACGGTGAAGCGCATGGCGTGTTCGACGATGCCGCGCTCGCACTCGTCGTAGCGGATCACCGCCGGGAATATCGGCAGGCCCGCCGCGTCCGCCGAGGTCCAGCCGGCGGGGCGGAGTTTGTTGGTCTTGAGGTCGAAGACCGAGGTCTGCATGGCCGTCCAGCCCGCCTCGGTCCGGCGGGCCATGAAGAGTTCGTAGAGCATGCGGTTCACGGGGTCGAGGACGATGAGATGTCGGTCGCCGCGGCCCTCCCGCTGGACTTTCTGGAGCGGCACTCCCTGCGGCCACAGGGGCCAGCCCTCGATCGGGGCACAGTCGGGGATGGGGAACGGCCCCTTGTCCGACTCCGAGACGTACGCGCCCTTGACATACTTGACCTGGACCCGCGGCTGGTCGGGCGGGACGAGGACGAAGCACATGTCGAGGTTGTATTGAAGGCTCTTCTCGGGGCCGATCGAGGCGATGATCTTGTCCGAGAGGGGGTGGACTGGTCGGTCCTCGATCACCTCGTTCCAGGGGTTGTCCGGCGGGAAGACCTCGAGGGCGGCCAGGATGGCATCGGCCTGGGGGGTGTTGAACATCACCGGCTTGGTGATCGGGGGCATCCTGGCCGCGCGGATTCGGGCGAGGCGTGCGGGGTCGGTCACCGGTCCCTTCGGCGCGGCAGCCGCCCTCGAAGGCTCGACGATGGGTCTGGCGGTCAGGTCCACCTGTTGGTCGCCGATCTTGCCGGTGATGCGCCAGGTGCGGGGAGCGGGCGCCCCGGCCTGGTTGTTGCCGACGAGGCAGATGTCGGCGAAGAAGAGCGTGGGGGTCTCGCCAGGCTGGCACGCGATGTACCACCGCCCCACGTGTGCGAGGTCGGGGGCCGAGCCGTTGACGTTCGTCATCTCGTCAATGGCCAGCCGCACCGAATTCTTCCCCGGCTTCAGGACGATGGGCACGTCCACCCGCGTCTGATAACTGCGCGTGCGGCGGTGTTTGACCGTGAGGGTGAGGCGGACGTTGCGTTGGGCTGGATTGAAGGCGTCGAACTCCAGGAACTCGAACCCCTGCCAGTCTTGCACCGTGGCCATTCTGTCTCCGAAGCTGTCGCCCGGGGCGAAGACGACCTTCAGGACAGTCGGTCCGAGTTGGGGGTGTTTGACGAGCGAGAGGAGTGTTTTCCCGTCGCTGGCGGTGTCGTTGGGCAGTTGACCCTGGGTGACGGGGAGGAGAGCCGCTTTGCGCACTTCCCCGGCGTGTAGCGCGGCCACGAGCAGGAGCGCCGCCAGTGACCCGACGCCGCTCAGTGCCTTCATGCTTCCGATCTCCTGCCTCGCGAACGCGCTCCGGGAGGCACAACTACCACGCGCCGTCCGCGAAATCAAGCCCCGTCGCGAGCTATCCTGTGGGCTTATCTCCTTCGGGCCTGATTTTGCTCACCGATGGCGCCGAGGCTACAATAACGGCACCGGACCCACAAGGTCACAGAACGCTTACGAACATACGGACCGTACGGAGAGGCGGAAATGCTGACCATGACCCGTCGCCAGTTCCTGGAGGCGAGTTCGCGTGCCGCGCTGCCCGTGCTCCTCGCGGCACGCTTGGGGGCGAGGGCCGCAAGCACATCGCCACGGACAAACATCATCCTCTGCATGACGGACGACCAGGGCTGGGGCGACACGAGCTACAACGGCCACCCGCACCTCAAGACCCCGAACCTGGACGCGATGGCGGCGGCGGGCATCCGCTTCGACCGCTTCTACGCGGCTCACCCTCTCTGCTCGCCCACGCGGGCGAGCTGTCTCACCGGGCGGAGTCCGGTGCGGTACCTCTGCATGTCCTGGGGGCATGACCTGCCGCTACGCGAGGTCACCATCGCGGAGGCGGTGCGGACGGTCGGGTACGCGACGGGCCATTTCGGCAAGTGGCACCTCGGCGGCATCCCCCACGCCGCGGGCGGCACCGGCCGGGGCTTGCCGGAGAGTTTCTGCCCGAAGCCGCGGCATCCCGGCAACCAGGGCTTCGACGAGTGGTTCTCCGCCGGGAACTGGTACGACATCGGTTACGAGTACATTTACCACAACGGCCGGCGGGTGCCTCCGCGGAAAGGCGACACGTCAGACGTGCTCATGGACGTCGCGCTGGAGTGGATGGGCCGGCAGGTGGCTGCCGAGAAGCCCTTTCTGGCCGTCATCTGGTTCCCTTCGCCTCACGGGCCGCACAAGGCGAGGCCCGAAGACGCCGCCCCGTACGCCAAGTACGGCAGCAAGAGGGCGAACTACTACGGCGAGCTCGCCGCCGTGGACCGTAACATGGGGCGGCTGCGCAAGGGCTTGCGGGATTTGGGGATTGCTGGCAGTACGATGCTGTGGTTTTGCTCGGACAACGGCGGGGCATTCCCCCTTTCGACCGGGGGTCTGCCGGGCGGCAAGAAGTGGCTGACCGAGGGCGGCACGCGGGTGCCGGGCATCCTCGAGTGGCCCGCGCGGGTCCCCAAGCCTTTCGCCACCAGCGTGCCCGCCTGCACGATGGACTTCTACCCGACGGTCCTCGACCTGCTGGGCATCAAGATGCCCGACCAACTGGAGCCGATTGACGGCATCAGCCTGCTGCCGCTGATCGATGGCAGGATGAAGCGCCGGCCGAAGCCGATTCCGCTCGTCTCCGGGCAACAGGTGCGGCTGATTGACAACGAGTACATCCTCCAGAAGGGTCGGCTCTTCCGCTTCGACGAGGAGCAGAAGAAGGACGTTGACATCAGCGACCAGGAGCCCGAGGTGCTCGCGCGGCTGACCGCGTGGCTGAATGAGTGGCGAGAAACGGTCAAGAAGGACCGCGCCGCCTACCGCATCAAGCGTCGCTAGCAGCCTCTGGTAAAAGTCGGTTTAGTTCTTGCTCGGGGGTCAGGGCGTCCCATCCTTGCCATCGAAGGCTGGTTCAAGGGGGAGATGGCGATTTCGATGGGGGACTGGTTTCACCACGGGCTGCTAGGTCGCCGGGTTGCTTGAACGTGCGAGAAAAAGGGCTATCCTCGCCACGAGACATCCTTCGTCAGCGGAGAATTGAAGAGGCGGGGCCATGAGACTGACGAAACTCGAACAGTCGCTCGCCGACGAGATGGCGAACTTCGAGATCATTGACTGCCACGAACACCTCGGCCCGGAGCGCAATCGCATCGCAACCCCCGTGGATGTCTTCACCCTCTTCTCCCACTACACCCACCACGACCTGATCGTGGCGGGGATGAGCGAGGCGCAGTATCAATCGCTCTTCAACCGCGACATCCCGCTTCGCCGTCGGTGGGAGGTTTTCGAGCCTTTCTGGGAGCGCATCCGCTGGACCTCCTACGCGCGAGCGGCACTGATCGCCGCCGAGCGGTTCTACGGGGCGAGCGACATCAACGCCTCGACCTGCGAGGCCATCTCGGAGGCGATGCAGAAGGCCAACACCCCCGGCCTCTACCAGCGGGTGCTCGGCGATGCCTGCCGCATCCGGACTTGCCTGACCCAGTGTGGCTCGACGGACCTCGGCGGGACTCCCCTCCTCACTCCGGTCATGCCGCTGGCCTACGAGATGGAGCGCTGGCCTGTGCTCGCACATCCGCCCTTCGAGCCAGACGCCACCATTCGCAGCCTCGACGACTACCTCGACGCCGTCGGTCGCTACGTCGTTCGGGTCAAGGCCGAGGGGGCGGTGGGCCTGAAGATGCGCTCGAACCCGTACGGCGAGCCGAACCGTGCCGAGGCAATCGCCGCCTTCGAGAGCCTGCGGAGGGGCTCCGTGAGTCAACTCCCGGCGGTGAACCCCCTGCGCGACTACGTCACCGACCGGACAATCGCCTGGGCGGCCGAACAGGACATGGTCGTCTGTGTCCACACGGGCTATTGGGGTGACTTCCGGACCCTCGACCCTCTCCACATGATCCCACTCCTCCAGCGGCATCCGCGCGCCCGGTTCGACATCTACCACCTGGGCTACCCGTGGATGCGGCCGGCGCTGATGCTCGGCAAGGGCTTTCCGAACGTGTGGCTCAACCTGTGCTGGACCCACATCATCTCGCAGC
>CAYYCI010000200.1:0-7351 GCA_964470215.1 uncultured Planctomycetota bacterium | reverse complement strand
TGCCGAGGAGAGTTATGCGGGAAAACCCTATCTGTGGCTGGGGCGGGTATCGTTCGAGGTCCGCGCGGATGTGAGGCCCGCGCCGGGCCACGTCGTCGAACTCCTCTGGGGCTCGAAGAACGACACGCGAGACGCCTCGCTGACCATCAATGGCAAGAAGATCACCGTGAAAGGGGGCGGCTACGACGGCTTCCGCTGGCTGAGGGTCCCGGTGCCCGATGGCGTCTCGGGCGAGCGCTACACGCTCTCGTTCGCTCCCGCGAGCGGCAAGCCGGCCTTCATCGCCGAAGTGCGGATCAGCACGGCCGGTGCGGCCCAGGTGGACCTCTCGGCCCCGCGCCACCGGATGGAAGTGAAGGTCGCGCGGGCGGCGGCCACCGCCGGGGGAGCGTTCGCCGAGCGGCGCGAGTTCTGGGACGGCGAGCCGCCTCCGCCGGAGAAGCCGCTCCCCGACAAGGCTCTCGAGGAAGCCTTCCGACAGGCGGCGAGGAACGGCCGGCGGGCCAACGAGATGTTCTTCCGCTCGCGGAAGTTCGTCGAGGGTTGGCTCGCCCACGCCGACCCGAAGTCGGGCCTCCTGCCCCGAAACCTCGGCCGCCACCGCACGATCTGGAACGCCCAGGACTGCGCGGCCGACCTCTACCCCTTCATGGTCCTCACCGCCGCCTTGACCGACCGCGCTCTCTTCGAGGGACGAATGCGCGACATCCTGCGGACCGAGCGACGCCTGACCTCGCGCCTCGACCGCCTGCCCGACACCTGGTCGTTCACCAAGCAGGACTTCGCGAGCCCGAAGCCTGACCTCGGGCGGATAATCTTCGGGGCCTCGGAATATGCCAAGGACGGCCTGATGCCACTGACCGAGTGGCTCGGGCCGAGCGCGTGGAGCGAGCGCCTCGTCGAACTCGAAGACGACACCTGGAAACACGCCCCCGTCGAAACCCCCTTCGGCAAGATACCCTCGACCAACGTCGAGGTCAACGGCGAACAACTCCAGGTGCTCTCGCGCCTCTACTGGATGACAGGCGAGCGGAAGTATCTCGAGTGGGCCATTCGCCTGGGCGACTACTACCTCCTGGGCAAGAACCATCCCACCCGCGACTTCAGGACCCTGCGCTTGCGCGACCACGGCTGCGAGATTCTATCCGGCCTGTGCGAACTCTACGCCGCCGTCAACTTCGCCCTGCCCGAGAAGAAGAAGCAATACGAAAAGCCAATCCACGAGATGTGTGACCGAGTGCTGGAGGTCGGCCGCGACCCCAACGGCATGCTCTACGACTGGATAAACCCCCGGACCGGCGCCCATAGCCGCGGAATCTGCGACACCTGGGGCTACAACTACAACGGCATCTACACCGTCTATCTGATTGACCACACGGAGGCGTACCGCCAGGCCGTCCGCAAGGCCCTCGCCAGCCTTTACCCCAAACTCATCAACCACAACTGGGGCGGCGCCGACGGCTTTGCCGACTCGATCGAAAGCGCCATCAACCTCTACAACCGCGAGCCTATCCCTTCGGTGGAGAAATGGCTCGATAGCGAGGTCCGCGACATGTGGTCGCGGCAGCGGCCTGACGGCGTCATCGAGGGCTGGTATGGCGATGGGAACACCGCTCGGACGGCCATCATGTATGCCTTCTGGAAGACCCGAGGCTTGTGGGTGAGCCCGTGGCGGGAGGACGTGTGTGTGGGCGCCGTCGAGCGGGAAGGCCGCCTGTGCGTCAGCCTGTGGGCGGAGAAACCCTGGAGCGGGAAACTCATCTTCGACGTCCCCCGCCACAAGGTCTACCTCCACCTTCCCCTCGACTACCCGCGGATCAACCAATTCCCCGAGTGGTTCACCGTCGAGGCGACGAAGCGCTACCTCGTGCGCGACCTGACAACCGGCCGCGAAAGCGAACACCCCGGCTCCGAACTATCCAAGGGCCTTGCCATCACACTCCCCGCCTCCCGCGAGTTGCGCCTTCTTGTTAGAGCCCCATAGCCGGTTCCGGCGCGCATGTCGGCCAGCCAACGAGCGACGAGGAAAGATGTGGGGGCTCGCTGCCCAACGTTGGGTGGTGATGTCACAGCGGGGGTATTCTTCAGGTTTCGGTACTGTCGTACGGTGTGATGTCTTCGGCGAAAAGCAGGAGCTGCTGGGGGTGTTCAGGGTAGTCCTCGACCTGGCGCTGCGCGAGGGATCGCGCTAGCTGACCATCCTCACCCAAGAGGCGCGCCAAGGCACCCAGGTCAAGCATATTGAGGATGCGGGCGGTGACTGGCCGCTTGGTGTCCCAAAAGATCAACGACCACAGGAATTCGGCTGCGGGTTCAGAGGTCAGGAGGCTGTAGAGCCTCTGGCATTCGGCGAGGGAGACGCAGGGGAAGAAATAGCAGGTGTCGTCGAAGACAACCGGCTTGTCGTTGGAGGGGCCGACCTTCACGAAGTGAAGTTTCTTGTACAGGCCCGAGATTGCTATCTTCCACGGTGCGAAGGAGTACGGCCCGACACCAAAGATCGAAAAGCGCGGGCGTTTCTTGTAGACGGAGCTCTTCCTGGCGTCCAGGTGGTCGGCGTGTTCCAGCAGGTACCGCCATGCCCGTGGAGCGCGGGACACGAGGGTTTGAGGGTTTTCCGCCATGCTCCTGTGTGGGACCAATAGGCACCGATGAGGCGGGCGCCGCGCTGCCAGGTCCGAGCTCTTGACCAAGGGGAAAAGCACCTCTGGTTCGACATCTACGCGTTCGCCGAGGCCGTTCACCATGTGGCCACCAACAATGCGCAGTTCGAGGACTTTGCTGCAATCGTGTTTGATTCCCGAGCGCCAGCCCCTCAGCCCGGTCCCCCGCAGACACTCCCACCTGGAGTACTTCTCTATGTCGGCGACGAGGCAGCCGCCCCGGAGGCCGAAGATTCCCGCCGGCCGAGTGGAATCGAGGGTTTCGTGAACTTCGCACTCCTGGTTCGTAGCATGCGGCCGCATCCTTACAGCGAAGAGACAGGCATCAACCGCGGCGGCGAAGTGCTTCCGCGCATCCACCTTGTAGAGAGCAGCCCATGAAACAGGCAGCGCCGTTCGCCAGGCGCTCAGGATGACCTTGCGAGCGACGGATGTCTTGCAGAGCATGGCCAAAAGCGCCTCCCTCTGCCCCAGGCACTGAAGCAGTTCTCGTAGCATCCATTCCGAGATGTCGAAATTGCTCTCGCCGGTGAGGGCGTCGATGCCGCGCAGGCCGTCAAGGTTGGACTTCTTGGGGAGGTTGGTGCTGCCGAGCTTGCCAAGCCGGCTGTTCGTTACCCACGGGGGGTTGCCTATGATCAGAATCGGTTCGGGGAGCGCCGCGATAATGCTACTCCAATCGGTCTGGAAGAAATCGCACTGTCGGATTTCAACCAACCTGTGAGTCTCCGCGACATGCGCGAGGAGGGAACGAGCCTCTTCGACGTGGGCCGGGTTCACCTCGCAGCCCAGCAAGTGGGAAGCGGATGCGAAGGCTTCGACGGCAGCCAGGAGGAAGGAGCCGGTACCACATGTTGGCTCGAGGATGGAGGCTGGACAGAAGCCGGAGCGCGCGATGGCGTCGCAGACCTTCCTAGCCAGGGGGAGCGGCGTCTGACGGTCGCCGAACTCAATGCCGCGCTTGAGGCCCCCAAGCATTTCTATCGCAGCCTTTCTACGCCAGGGGCCTCTCCGGCCAGTTCGATCACCCGCCGGTATTGAAGCCGCCACTGAAGCGCGTTGGAGACCGTCAAGTAACCGACCTTGGGCGGCTTGGCGAGGATCTCGTCAGCGAGGGCCGACGCGCCAACCTCGTCCAGCGGCAATCTCCGCTCCTCGATGAAGGCGAGGAGGTCGTCCTTATTGCCCTGGTTGTCCAGTATCCGCCGAAGGCCTGTTGTCGTCTGGAAATCTCCTGTCCGGTCCCGATGAACAAAGATTGTGTGTAGGATGGTCAGCTTGCTAGTAGAGGTGCTTGGATCGTCAAGCTTCTCGTAGACGAAAACGAGCAGGGAGTAACCGAGGCCGTAGACCTTCTGGCGCGCTGACCTGAACGGGCAAGAAGACTGGGGCTGCCGGATGCTTGTGACCTTCACATCCACGCCGAGCTCCGGAAAGTCGATCCCGCTTGCAGAACTGCCTTCTCGGTATTCGTACTTCTGGCGCAGGTGTTCCCGGAACTTATGCTCGAAATAAGTCCCAACCGCTTTCCCGTCGGTGATGCCGAAAAGCGACGGCTCCCATCTGGCCGACTCCTCCCCGGCGAATTTCCCCGCCTCCGTCTTCAGGGCGTCCAGGGTCAGCTTCGGCGGCATCTGCTGGTTCCAAGCAGGCTCGACAGCAACTATCAGAGACCCTTCTTGCCCTTAGTATTGCAGGCCCCGCGGCCATGTCAAGCGTGCCGACTCATTTGCCCGCTCGTTGGCCATGAAAGGGGAGCCGCTACAAACGCGCACCTCAGCCTTTCGTCAACGGTGCGGCGGCGGGGTGGAGCGCGGGGTGGTGCGGCGAGGGAGGGGGATGTATTCGACGCTGGGCTGCTGGCGCACGGGCTGGGGGAAAAGGGTCATTATCTGGTAAACCTCTTTGGGCATCTCGCCATTGACATGGAGGCCGAGGGCCCTGGCGTCGTCGTAGGTGATGGGGTGGTCGTGGGTCCAGGTGCCCTCGGAGAGGAGTCGGGCGAGTTCGTCGGCCTTGGCGGGGTCGTACTTGTCGCTGAGGAGTTCGCGGACGCTCTCGCGGACCTGCTTTATGGCCTTCTCGGCCTGGTCGGCGAGGATGAGGGTCTGGTCGTCGAGTTCGGCCACGGGCTTGCGCTCGACGGCGCGAAGGAGCGAGGCGGCAGGGTACTGCCCCAACTGCGGGTCCACGGGGCCGAGCACCGCGTCGGGGCTCATGACGATCTCGTCGGCGGCCAGTGCGATGAGGGTGCCGCCGGACATTGCGTAGTGGGGGACGAAGACTGTTACTTTGCCGGGGTGTTTGTGGATGGCTCTGGCTATCTGGAGAGAGGCGAGGACGAGGCCGCCAGGGGTGTGGAGGACGATGTCGAGGGGGATTTCGGGGTCGGTGAGGTGGATGGCGCGAAGGACTTCCTCGGAGTCGTTGATGTCAATGTAGCGGAAGACCGGGAAGCCGAGGAAACTCATGGTCTCCTGTCGGTGGACGAGGAGTATGACTCGTGAGCCTCGGCGCTTCTCGAGCGCGGCGATGAGGCGCTGGCGCGATGCCTGGAGGAGGCGTTGCTTGATGACGGGCTGTAGGGCGATGAGTGCGAAGAAAACCCAGAAGAAGTCCACGGCTAACTCCTCCATCTGATGCCGCGTCCCCACGCGCCTTCGAGGCCGAATTCGTCGAGGGCGAGGGGCCGCCGGGCCTTCCGCGGCCGCACGAATAGCGGCAGCAAGAGCATCCCGGCCACGAAGCCGCCGATGTGTGCCCACCAGGCGACCCCGCCCACCGCGCCAGGCCCGACCAGCGAGAGGGTGCCGCTGTGGAGTTGGGTCAGGAACCAGATGCCGAGGTAGATGAACGCCGGCAACTCGAAGAACCACGGGATGAAGAACAAGGGAAAGAAGCAGATGACGGTGGAGTAGGGGAAGAGGAGGAAGTATGCGCCCATCACGCCGGCGATGGCTCCCGATGCGCCGACGGCGGGGACGGTCGAGTCGGGGTTTGTGAACCAGTGGAGGAGGCCGGCTGCGATTCCACACAGGAGGTAGAAGATGGTGAATCGCAGCGGTCCCATCCGGTCTTCGACGTTGTCGCCGAAGAGCCAGAGGAACCACATGTTGCTCACGATGTGCATCCAGCCGCCGTGGAGGAACATGCTGGTGAGGAACGGCCAGAGGTTGTCGGCGGGGAAGCCCAGGGCGCGGGCCCATTCGGGGTGGCTGTAGCGCGCGGGGACCATGCCGAAGAGGTAGAAGAGGCGCCTGAGCGAGGCCTCGGGCAGGGCGAGTTCGATGAGGAAGACCCCGATGTTGCAGCCGATGATCGCCATGACGGCCACCGGGGGGTGGCGGCTGGGGATGGTGTCGCGGACGGGGATCATCGGGGTGTTTTCCCCCTGCTCAGTGGGTTCTCGGTGCAAGACCGAGAGCGCGGGGCTTTTCGATCTCGACGAGGATGCGCCCGCCACGGAAGACGCTCACCGTGCCGGTGGACTCGCTGACGGTTACGGCGGCGGCGTTTGTCACTGCGGTTATCGCGGCAGCGGCCTGGTGTCGCGCGCCGAGGCCTTGGGGGAGGTCGTATTCGTCCTGGCTTGCGACCTTGACGTATGCTCCGCAGGTCTCGATCACCCCATTGCCTCGGATGACGAAAGCGCCGTCCACGGTGGACAGTTCCTTGACGGTTTCCTCGAGGGCGTCGGAGAGGAGGTTGCGCTCGTCCTCGGGATAGCCCTGGAAGGGGTTGAGGATGAGTTGCTTGGTGAGGGGGAGGACGCGTTCGCTGTCCCCCACGATGAAGAAAGCGCCGACGGGCTTGCCCTCTCGTCCTTCGGAGCCGAGTTCGGATGCTATCTCGAGGACTCGTTCGAGGACTTCGGGCCGGACGTCTGGTGGGCTCTGGTCGTCGGCGCGGCTGATGGCGAACATCTCGAACTCGCGCCCGACCTGGGTGACGATCAGGGTGTCGAGGCTCCCGCTCCCGGGCAGGCCGGCGAGACAGACGACGACGTCGCCGAGTTTGATCAGTCCCCGTGAGAGAGCCAGGAAGACGGCCATCTTGGCCTGGCTGACGCGAGTGAGGGGGACGTTGGGGACGCGCAGGAACTGGTGGCGTTTCTCCTCCTGCTCGCGCTCCTCGCCGGCCGTGCGGGTGACGTAGTAAACCTTGAGGTCTTCGGGGAGCTGGAGTTCGCGCCCTCCGAGGGCATCGGCATAGACAAGAACCGCGGTCGCTCCGCAGGCGTGGGCGATGCCGCCGACGTGTTCGGCGAGGCTACAGGTGATGAGGTCGGCGGAACAACGCGCGCCGCTCGCTTCCACGCTCTTTCTCCTCTATGGTGATCGGGCCGAGGGCCACCGCGGTCGGCAGAACAACTCTCGCGCTCAGCACACTACTACCGGGGCCCTCGACCCGTGGGGTTCTAGACCCTCAGAGCGCGAAACGAAGGCGCGTCGTCCTCCTGGTCGTCCCCGTTGCTCAGGTCGCCGTAGTTCGTCCAGGCGGCTGTGGCGCGTCGCGGCTCCTCTTCGTCCCCGCTGGTGACCTCGTGTTTCTCCTGGCAGCGGACACAGCGCGTTGCCCAGGGCAAAGCCCTGAGGCGTGCGAGCGGGATGACCCCGCTGCAATCGTCGCAGGCTCCGTATGTGCCCTCCTCGATTTTCTCCAACGCCCGCTCGACGTCAAGGGCGATA
>CAYYCI010000199.1:0-7371 GCA_964470215.1 uncultured Planctomycetota bacterium | reverse complement strand
AAAGTCGCTCTCCTGCTATCTTCTAGTAAGGAAGGGACTGGAAGATCGGAGCCTGAGAACTGAAACAGGACGTCAGCGCACGAGGGACCGGGGCGGCAGGGGCTTTGGCACGCTTTTGTGCCCCGTGGGTTTCTGATGCAGGCGAGAGCGAAAAGAATGCCCTACTGAAAATGGGCTAGGCGCCCAGGCCGCGGCGCTTCGGAGCGGCGAGCTGGCGCTGGCCGGCACCCGCGGCATTCTTCTCCTTCTCGCCTGGCAATTGATTGCGGTGCAAAAAGCGTGCCAAAGCCTCTCCCGCCCAGCCGGCCGCCCAGAAGACACGCGCCCGGGCATTGCCCTGGCGCAGCGACTCTCCCAATCGGTGGAACCCCGCGCGGAGCCTCATCGGGCGACCTCGCCAACCACCTCGCCGAAAAGCGTCAGTGGCGTGGAGTCGATGATGCGAACCTGGACGGTCCGACCGACCAACGAGGCCTCCCCCGGAAACGCCACAATGTGGTTCTGGCGGGTGCGGCCGGTCAGTTTCGTCTTGTCGCGCTTGCTCGGCCCCTCGACTAACACCTCGACCACCTTGCCGACCATGGCCGCCTGGCGCCGCCGCATCACCTCTTCCTGGACGGCCAGGAGGCGGCGGTTGCGCTCGCGCTTGGCCTCCCAGGGCACGTCGTCGGGCATGCGAGCGGCCCGCGTGCCGGGCCGCCGGGAATACTTGAAGATGAAGCAATTGAGGAATTCCGCCTGGCGGACCAGGTCCACGGTCTCCTCGAACTCTTCCTCCGTTTCGCCCGGGAAGCCGACGATGAAGTCGCTGGCCACCTCGACGTCGGGGACCAGTGCCCGCAAGCGGGCCAGGCGCTCGAGGTAGTGTTCGCGGCTGTAGCGGCGGTTCATGTCGCGCAGGACGCGGTTAGAGCCCGACTGGGCGGGCATGTGGAGGTGATGGCACACGCTCGGCAACTCGGCCATCGCCTCGAACAACTCGTCGGTGGCATCCTTCGGATGCGAGGTCACGAAGCGAATCCGCTCGAGGCCCTCGATGCGGTCGAGCCGCCGCAGGAGCGAGGCCAGGGTGGTGCCGTCGCCGAGGGTGCGGCCGTATGAGTTGACGTTCTGGCCGAGCAGGGTGACCTCCTTGCAACCATCGGCGACCAGCCGCCGCACCTCGTCTTCGATTTCGTCGGGTGGGCGCGAGCGCTCGCGGCCGCGCACGTAGGGCACGATGCAGTAGGCGCAGAAGTTGTCGCAGCCCCGCATTATCGCCACGAACGCCTGGAACTTGTTGGGCCGCCTCGCCACGACCCTGGGCAGGCAGGCCGCGCTGTGGCCAGTGGCCACCAGGCGCTCGCGGCGCTCGCGCGCCTCGGCCACCAACTCCGGCAGGCGAGCCAGCTCCTGGGGGCCGCAAACGATGTCCACGTGGGGCATCCGCTCGAGGATGCGGCGCCCCTCCTTCTGGGCCATGCAGCCGACGACCGCGATGATCATCTGGGGCCGCCGCTCCTTGCGTCGGCGCAGCGCCCCCAGGAGCGACCAGACCTTGTCCTCGGCGTGCTGGCGGACGCTGCACGTGTTGATCACCACGATGTCGGCGTCGGCCAGCGAGGCGGCCTCGCGGCAGCCGTCCTCGAGCAGGCGGCCCGCGACCGTCTCGCTGTCCAGCCGGTTCATCTGGCAGCCGAACGTCACTACGTGGAGTTTCGCGTCAGCCATTCGAGAAGCCACACCAGCCCGGCCCCCAACGCGCCCGCAGCCGCGCAACCGATGATGCACAAGAGGAAGAAAGCCAGCCGATGGAGCGGCCCGAGCGGCAGCGCCGCCCGGCAATCGCCGCATAGCCGCAAGAGCCCCACCGGCATCACCGCCCGGCGAAAGACCACCACGAGTGCACAGTGTTCGTGTGGCCTATCCTCGCCACACCCCTCGCAGATCAACTGCCCCTCTCTCTCGCTTCGTCGGCAGGCAATAGTAGCAGCGGCACTGAAGCAACGACGATGATAGCACCGCTGAAGACCATCGGCAAACTGAGCGCCCATCCCCGCGAAAGCGCCACCCCGACCAGCGGCAGCCTCTCCAGACCCGCCAGATACCCCGCCATCAGCGGTCCGACGATGCACCCGAGAGCCGTGACCGCGGGGACCACGCTCGAGTCCAGCCCCCTCGAGCCCTGGCGCGCATAGCGCTGGATCAGAGTCCATTGGACCGGCGCCCAGAAGCCCGCCCCGACGATGTCGTGGGTCCACCAGAAAAACAGCGTCGGCCCCAGGGACTCGAAACACCCCACCAGGCCGATCAAGATTCCCTCGAGGAGCATCGTCCAGAAAAACACCGCCTTGAGCCGCCGCTTGACCAGCCAACCGACCAGGAACAGACCCGGGACGTGGGAGAGGACGTGGACGAGTTGTATCTGGCCGACCACTGGTCGTGAGAGGCCGAACTTGACGGTGAAGAATAGCGGCGGGATGTAGTAGTGGCTGGCCGAGAGCGCCACCCCGAAGATGAAGCCCGAAAGGGCGAGAATCTTGATCTCGCGCGGGAACGACCTGGTGAGGAGTTCGCGCAGGCCCACGCGCCGCGCCGCCTCGAGGTCCGCCGGCTCCTCGAACCAGCGCCCGAAGAGCACCGCCGTCGCCACCAGCACAACGAAAGCCAGGCCGAAGACCACGCGGTAGTCGAAGAGGAGATACCCCGCGACGAGAGTCCCCAGTGCTCGCAGGCCCATCTCCACCCCGCGCGTCTTGCCCTGGAGGTTCAGGTAGCCCTCGCGCCGCGACTCGTAGAGCGCGGTGGCGTGGGCGGTATCGCGGACCGCGAAACTGAGATTCGTCCCGACCTTCAGGGCCGCCAGCCCCGCCAGCGCGCGCACGAACGGAAACGCCAGGTACGAGAAGGCCGTGACCACCAGGGAGCCGACGTAGAAGAGTTTCCTGCCGAGGAGGTCCGAGAGACGCGCCAGGTAGAGCCTCAGGAAGAAGAGGACGAACGCGGCAAAGGAGAAGATGAGCCCGATTTCGGCGAACGAGCGTCCCCGCGACCGCAGGTAGAATGGCAGCGCGAACTCCCCCAGGCCACAGGCGAAGCCGTAGCCGACGCAGACGACGAACAACGCCGAGATGTTGCGACGCATTCCCCGGGTCTCGCGACGAAGCGGGCGATGGGCCACGAGAACTGGCAGGGGGGGTCAGCCGAGTTGGATCTTCCCGCCCGGGCCGGCCTTCGGCACGATGATCCGGGAGGCCTCTTGTCGCTGGATCTCCCTCACCGTCTCAACCAGGCGGGCCATGGCGGCTCGCACCGCCTCGGGAAACTTCTCGATCGCCTCCTCGAGGCTACTGGCCTCGATCCGCGCGTCCAGGGGCACAAGCCCCGCCTGGGTCATCGCGTTCGTCTGGGCGACGAAGATCGCCTTGCGGTCCGGGTCCGGCGAGCCGTCCGGCTTCACCGGGATCAGGCGTCGGATCGAGCCGACCCGCAGGTCCGTGTAGTTCTCCTCCCGGTAGAGGTTCGCCTTATCAACCTTCAGTTCGTCCGGGCTGGGCCGTTCGTTAGCGCTCACGTCACTAATCCTCGTCTCAGGGAAAAATGCCGCCTCGGACCGCCCGTAGGATACCCCACGGCGGCCAGAAACGCAAGCCGGGACCACGCCCGTGGGCCGTCACCACTTCGTCGAGGACCCGAAAATGCTGACGCGAGTCGTTTTCCGCGTCCCCGTTCTTACGGTGGACATGGTGCACGTTGCGAGCGGGCCGTCGTCGAAACATCTGGGAGGAAACCCGGGACGGCAGCGCGCCGGGGCGCGTGGGCTTTGGCACGCTTTTTGCACCGCAATCAATTGCCAGGCGAGAAGGAAAAGAATGCCTTGGCTCCCTGCCAACTCCGCTCGCCGTTTCCAAGCACCGCGCAGCGCGCCTTTTGCGCCCTCTCGGCAAAGCATTCTTTTCCGTCTCGCCTGCATTAGGAACCTACGGTGCACAAAAGCGTGCCAAAGCCCACAGCCCCGGCCTCCTTCAAGACCGCGCGCGGGTTTCCTTCATAGTCTCAGGCTTTCGGGCCTGTGCTCAAGGCGGGCCGACAGGGAACGGCCCTCCACCTCGGCGGCAGGGGCAGGCACGGGGGCCTGCCCCTACTCTCCTTCGACCCATGGCCCATGACCCCGAGCCATGGGTCCGCGTCTGCGGGGCTTCACCACTTCGCCGAGAAGCCGAAGGCCAATCTCGGCTCGCCGTCCAGGACAGTGTAGACGTCGTCGAGGTTCTCGATGTCCTGACCGAGGATGTTGTAGACGTTCAGGTAGAGACTATAGCGGTCCTTCCAGGAGAGCGAGACGCCGGCGTCGAGTTTCTCGTAGTCGTCGAGTTCGGTGGTCAGACCGGAGGGGTCGCTGGGTGGGGCGCCGGGCGCCGGCTTCCAACTCCAGGCGCTGCGGTCGAAGACCGCCCGGAGGGCCACGAACGCCGACCACCGCCACTGACCGAGGAGTTTGCCATTGGCCACCGCCTTGACGAAGGCCGAGGAGCCGGGGTCGTAGGGCAGAGGCCGTCCGCTCTCCTCGTCGCTCGTGCGGTTGTGGGTGTAGCCGGCCTCGAGGCGCAGGTTCGCCGTGAGGCGGTAGCGTGCTCGCACCTCGGCCCCGCGGACCTCGGCCTCTGAGATGTTGGTCCGCCGCCAGACATCGAACTGCGGATCCACGTCCCACGGGCCCTCGTAGACAGGGGCGATCATGTCGCGCACCCTGGTGGCATAACCGGTGAGGGAGAGTTCGAGGCGCTCGGTCGGGAAGACCTCGAGGGTGAGGGTGGCGGAGGTGGAGTGTTCGGGCTCGAGGTCTGGGTTCCCGAAGCGCCGCGCCCTGCCGCCGTGGCCGTAGCCCTCCTCGTGGAGTTCCTGGGGGGTCGGCGCCCGGAACCCTCTGGCCAACGAGCCCCGCAACCGCAACGGCAGGTCGGGCGAATAGACGAAAGAGACCATGGGCGAGAGGACCGACTCGACGTCCTCGACGTGGTCGTAGCGCAAGGCGCCCATCAGGGTCAGTTGCCGCGTCACGTCCCATTGGTGCTGGAGGTAGAGACCGAGCGTTCGCTGCTCGGGAAGGCCCTCGTCGGCCGACCGTCCGAACTTCTGGTGGCGGAAGTCCACGCCGGCGATCAAGGTGTGGGGCTCGGCAATGTGCCAGGTGAGTCGCGCCTCGGGCTCGAAGAGTTCGTTGTGTTCCGTGCTGACCTCCGCCTCCCACTTCGAGTACGATGCCTGGAGCAGGACTTCGGCGTCCGGGCCGAGGGGAGCGGTGGCGCCGGCGACGTAGGTGCGCAACTCGCTCCGGGCATCCCCGCCTGCCCACTCCATCATGTTGTCCACGCCGTCGAACCAGCCGAAAAACCTGACCGAGGAAGGAATCTGGCCCTCGATGCGGGCGAGGGCCATGTTCTTCTCGTAGCCCATCTGGCCTACCCGATGTGCGGGCGCCTTGATGGGCAGACCGTCGCTGCTCTCGGTGTGGGCGAAGAGCGACAGGCCCAGGTCCCTGTGGATGGGAGCCAGAAGCCCCAGGCCACCCTCGAGGGTGTCGTAGGAGGCCACCGAGCCGCCGAGGCGAAGTTCGGGCTTGCGCCCAGGGCGCCGGGTGATGATGTTTATCACCCCTCCAATGGCGTCGGAGCCGTACTGCGCCGTGGCCGCGCCACGGATGATCTCGATCCGCTCGATGGCCTCGGGAGGAATCTGGTCGAGGTTCTGGCCGGTGTGGATGTGTTCGCTCAGCAGGCGGACGCCATCCACGAGGACTAGCGTGTAGTAAGGCGGCAAGCCGTTCAGGCCGACAACGCTGCGCTTGGGGAAACCGCTGCCGGTGCCGGTCTCGATGGTGGTTCCGGTCACGTACTCGAGGAGTTTGCCCGTCGAGGGGGGCCTGAGTTCCTCGATCTCCTTCCGCGCAATCACCTGGATGACCCCCGGGGCCTCGCTCAAGAGGGTCCTCAGTCGGGTCGCGGTCACCACGATCTGTTCCTGGCCGCCGGCCTCCCCGGACGCCTCGTTCTGGGGCGCGCCAGCGTGGCATGCGAAGGCCACAAAGAAAGCGACGGCTAGACTACATTCTCTCCTCGCCAATGGAATCAGGCGCGGCCCCTTTCGCCGGAAACGGAAGTGGTTCAACCTCGCATACGACGAAAGGGGCGCAGAGGGGACATTTCGGCGGGGCGGCCGTGGGGGCAGACGGCCGCGCGGCTAACTCGGCACCAGGCCCTCGAAGCCGAAGTAGCGGACCGCGTTGCGGTAGGAGACGTCGCGGACGATCTCGCCGACGAGATCGAGGTCATTGGGGATCAGGCCGCGCTCCATCTCCCCGCCGAGCAGGTTGCACAACACTCGCCGGAAGTAGTCGTGGCGCGCGTAGGAGAGGAACGAGCGGGAGTCGGTGAGCATGCCGATGAAGGTGGCGAGGACCCCGGTGTCCGAGAGGACATCGAGCTGTCGGAGCATGCCTTCCAGCGTGTCGTTGAACCACCAAGCGCTGCCCAGTTGGAGTTTGCCCGGGCAGGAGCCGTCCTGGAAGTTGCCGATCGTCGTGGAGAGGACTTCGTAGTGGCAGGGGTTGAGGCTATAGACCACTGTCCTGGTGAGCCGGCCTTCCTCGTCGAGACGGCCGAAGAACGCGGAGGCATCGCGGGCGATGTGGCGGTCGAGGATCGAGTCGCCGCCCACATCGGGGCCGATCGCGCGGTAGAGGCGGCGATTGTTGTTGCGCAGGACGCAGATGTGGAATTGCTGCGCCCAGGCCTTCTCGTGGTTCATGACGGCGAATTCGTAGAGGAGGGCGCTCTTGAACTTCGCGGTCTCTTCGTCGCTGGGGCGGGTGCCGCCGCGGGCCTTCTGGAAGATGGCGCGGACCTCCCGCTCGGTGTAGGGCGCGGCGTGGAAGGTTTCCACCCCGTGGTCGGAGATTCGGCAGCCCATCTCGTGGAAGAAGTCGTGGCGGCGGCGGAGCGCGGCCAGGAAGTCCTCGAAAGTGTAGATCGCCAGGTCGGCAGCGCCCTCGAGGCGCTCCACCCACGCGCGGAACGCGGCCGGGTCCTCGACCGCCATGGCCTTGTCGGGGCGCCAGGCCGGCAGGACGTGGGCTTCGCACCCGGGGTCCTCGGCGATTCGCTTGTGGGCGTCCAGGCTATCGGTCGGGTCGTCGGTGGTGCACACGAGGACGACCTTCCACTGTTTCATTATGCCTCGGCAGGAGAACTCGGGCTGGGCGAGGCGGGCGTTGCACTCTTCCCAGATGCTCCTGGCGGTCTCGGGGCCCAGGAGACGGTCGGTGATGCCGAAGGGCTTGCGCAGCTCGAGGTGGGTCCAGTGGTAGAGCGGGTTGCGGATGATCCTGGGGAC
>CAYYCI010000198.1:0-7378 GCA_964470215.1 uncultured Planctomycetota bacterium | reverse complement strand
CGGAGCATGGCGCGGCGGCGGGATAACTCCGCTTCCTTGCGGCGGCGACGCGCCGCGAGCATCTCTTCCTCGCTGACGAGCCTGGTGAACTCCTCGATGGTCTCGCCCACGCGGCGGCGCGCCCGCAGCAATACCTCCGGCTCCCACGTCCAGTCGGTGAAACTGTAAGGGGTCACCTCGTCGGGCACGCGGAGGACGGCTTCGGCCCTGGCGATGAGGTCGGCGGCGCGGGCGGCCAACTGCCGGTCGTTGGCTGCCTTGGCCTTCAGGGCGTCGAGGTAGTCGCGCAGGACGTGGTGGCTCTCCCAGTCCTCGATGCCGTCGCGGATGTTCTCGAAGCGGACGGAGGTGAACGGGCCGTCGGGGCCGGGGTAGAAGACCATGCCGTCGCCGTTGGTCTGTCCCCATCCCCAGGGGCTGAAGGGAACCTCTGGCCAGCGCTTGCCGCCTCGCGGCAGGTTATGCGCCCAGATGTTGTAGCAGTAGTACTCGAGGCCGGTCACACCGAACTTCCAGGTGATCCAGAACAGGACTCTGGCCGCGATGAGTGGTTCTTCCATCTGGACGTTCGGGCAGGGGAGCATCGGGCCGGCGGCCACGTACCAGAAGAACTTCTCGCCGCGCGCCTGGGCTTTCTTTATCAGCGGGGCCATCTGGTCGGCTGGGAGGCTGTAGACGCGGTTGGTGCGGCGGTCTATCTGTGGGTCGAAGACGTCAATGACGCCGTCGAGTTCCGGCCTCGGGAAACTGCCGCCGATCATTATCATGGCCTCGGGGCATGCCTTGCGGATTAGTTTTGAGCGGCGTCGCATCTCGGCCCAGTTGCTGGTCTCGTCGCCGATGTAGACGATGGCCTTGTGGATGAGGCCGAGTTTCTCGACCGCCTGGTAGCGTTGCTTGAGTGCCTCGATGTTGCCGCGGAAGTTCCCGGAGAGGTAGATGGTGCTCATCCCCCGGCTGACGCAGTAGGGGATGTCCTCGAGGTCGGGCGAGAGGACGTCAATGTATTGCTGGGTCGGGCTGAAGCGGTGGTCGAGGAGGAAGTCTATGAAGCGTCGCTTCAGTTCGGGCGTTATCTTGCCATAGACCCGGCGGACGTAGCCCCAGACCATCTGGCCCATGGTCTCGAAGTTCCATTGTTCGGGTATCTTGTAGTCCCATACTCTAACGACGAGCGTCAATGTGCGGGGCGGGGCGTTTTCCGGCCTGACGGTGATCGTGCCTCGGTAGGTGCCCGCATTCGTTCGGGGCAGGGTGTGGACGGTGAACCAGAACGGGGCGGAGAGGTGGGCGGGGATGTCCACGCGCTCGAAAGGCACCAGGGGATCGGGCACATCGAAGTTCACGCCGTGGAAATACCAATCCTTGATCTTCCCGTTGGGGTGCAGGCGGAGAACTTCCTGGCGATGGACCGCGATGTTGCTCTTCGGGATTCTGGCGCCGGTGGCCCCGTCCACAAGGTCGTTCCACTCGAACCGGACGCCTCGGAGCGGGCCGCCGACGGGATAGACGATCACCTGGAAGCCCTCGTATTCGTTCCTGGCCATCTCGAGGCGGTATCGCTCGACGAAAGGCCCGAAAAAGCGATAGCGGGTCGAGTGGTCGCAGAACTTCCGCAGGCTGTGGGTCATCCCCACCAGGTAGGGCTTCTCGAGCGGCTCGAGGTCGAGCACCAGCCTGGGGCGAAGCGAGGGGTCGGGGTGGCGTTCCGAGGGAATGTCCATCTCGGCGGTGTTCGGGAACCGCCGGTCGGGCACGTTGACCGGCTGGAGCGCCACGCCGTGGTTCGAGGCGGGGTCCGCGAGCCACTTCCGCACGAGCGGGGTGATGTGGAAATCGATCCACTTCCCGCCCTCCGGCACGCCCAGGAAGCGATACTTGTGGGGGAAGTACTTCCCGTCGTACTCCCAGAGACTGTAGGAGTCGAGGACGCCGGGTGGGCGCCCGCGGCCGTAGTCGGTCCGGGTGTCGAGCATGCCGCCGGGAGCGGTCCAGGGGACGCCGGGCTTGCGGTTCAGCCAGTTGGCTGCGGGCGACCATTCCTCGCGGACCTCCCGGCAGCGGATTTCACAGACCATCCTGAGTTTTCTCGCCGCCGGGACGAAGACCTCGAGGCGCGCGCGGGCGAGTTTTCGTTTCCCGAGGTTCTCCGGGAGGTCGAATCGAATGAGCGCGATGTTATGGGCGCCCCGAATGGATATGAACTTCTCATCGCCCTGGGCGGCCCCCTTGGCCTTCGGGCCCCAGAGCGTCACTGAGCGGCAGCGGTGGTAGCCACCGACGCCTTGTTGGAGAACCACGGTGTCGGCGAAGCTAAGGGCGACGCCGACACCGTAGAGAGCCAGGACGACAACGGCCCGCCCCATGGCTTCCGCTCCAAGCGTTATCGCTGGCGGGGTCGTCGGCACCCATCTCCCGCCTGGCAACCTTCAGGTCACTTCTGGCCTTCGCCAGCCAAGCCTGGAGTTGCTCGTCTCGGGCGCTTTTCATACAGGACCTTGCCCTCGCGGAGTGCCGTGGCGACGAAGGAGTTGCCGAGCGAACCGAATCGCTCCACCTCTTCGGGCGTATAGACTACCACTTCCACGGCGAAGGGATAGTAGCGCAGCGCGGAGTAGAGGGGAATACTCCGGAGCGGGCGCGGCAACGAAGAACGCTGGATGACCAGGAAGTCAATATCGCTATCCTTGGTGGCATCGCCTCTGGCGTAGCTGCCGAAGAGAACGATTTTCTCGGGGTCTGCCACCTGCGCGAGCCTGAAGGCCATCTCGCGGATCGTGGCCATGTCCGCCTCTCGGGGCCTCCACGCTCTGAGCTCCGAGAGGCTCATCTTGTCTATTGTCTTGGCCATCGCGGCAAGGATTATAGTCCCGCGGCAGCGGGTTGGCAAGGAACACGAGACCAGGCGGTCGCTCAACCGGGCAAGGTCCTCACGAGGCGCGCTTGACCTTCAGTGCGCAGTCGGTGTGGAAGGTCGGCAGGGGGATCGTCAGCGTGCCTGACCGGGCCGCCACCTCGAGGGTCTTGATGACCGCTCCCCGGTAGGTATCCCAAACCTCCACGCGGTACTTCCCGGGGTCGAGGCCGGTCAGGACGATCGAGATGCCGTTGAAAACCGGCCCCTTGTCGGGACGCTTGGGGAAACTGTCGGTCGAAGAGCGGGAGAAGACCCAGACGTAGGCCTTCTGGGTGTTCTGGAGGGCGAGAGCGGCGAGGTCGTGGTGGCCGGATGCGAAGGTCGGGACGCGCTGGACCATGTTCTGGCCCCGGCGGTCCTCTCCCGCGTGGAACGCCGCCAGCGCCTTGTAGTTCCAGTAGAGGTCGTCGGCGTCTATGAATTGATGCCACCACATCAGCGGGGTGCCCGCGGTGTGGGTCATGTAGGTTGACCACAGGCCGCTGTGGAGGTGCGCTCGTAGGAGCGGAGGCGAGGAGCCGAAGGGGCCGGCGCCACCATATTCGGTGATTACCCCGGGCTTGTTGTAGGCGTTGAAGGTGCGAGCGCTCGCCAGAAGGGTCGGGATCAAGGGGTGGCGGTAGGCGTCGCAGGTTATGTAGTCAATGCCCGGGATGGTGATCAGGGTGGACTTTATCCGCGAGTAGGTGGTCGAGAAGTGGGTGGTGCGGATGTGGTCCCAGGGGTCGTTCTTCTCGAGGAACTCACACATCTCGCGATGCCACTGGACCTTGGGGGCGGCGGTGACGTCGTTGGCGTGGAAGTTCCAGGAGTCGCCCACCAGGTCGATCTCGCTCCACAGTTCCACCCCAGCCACCCGCGTGCTGTAGGCCCAGCGGGCGATGATGTAGCGGAGTTTCTTCTTGTAGATGGCCTTAGCGATCGGGTTGCGGAAGAATTCCTCCGGGCTGGTCAGGAACCCGCCGTTGAGCTCGTTGTAGGGGTTGTCCTCCCATTCAGGGTCGGTCCAGGTGGACGCTTTCCCGTGGTTGTCGAGGACCAGGTGGAGGTAGAGGTCGTGGCGCTCGGCGAGGGAGAGGAGGTAGTCGAGGCGCCAGGCGTTCTGGAGGTTGTAGTAGTTGAGGCCGTGGTAGTTTCGCCACTTGGCCAGCCACTCGATCCCCAGCCACCAGGTGCACATCCACACCTCGGCGAAGTTCTCGCCGTTGCGGGCCATCTTCTCGAAGAGGTAGTCATAGACGAACGTGCCGTGGTTCGGCAGGATGCCCGCACCAATGTTCTCCTGCACCTTGACCGCCCGTGGCGTGTCGTCGCTGGGCGAGTGGACATTGTGGCCGATGGGGTAGAACCACTCGCCGTTGTCGAACTCGAGGTAGTTGGGGTCCCTGGCCGACACCCGCACGAAGCCCCGGCTCTTCGATGGGACACAGAGGAACTTCCGCTCCCCCGTAACGAGTTCTTCCGGCTGGCCCTTGGCGCCGCGCGGGGCGTGGCGCACCACCAGGTAGTAGGTGTGGGGGCCGGGGGTCACGGGCGCGAAGCGCACCTTCCAACACGGCGCACCCACCGGAACCAACTCCTCCCGATCGTTCATTATCCGGCGAGCGAAGTCCTGATAGTAGAAGCCCGGGACGATGAACGCCTTGCCCTTCGGGTCGCGGAAGGTGGCGTCCACCCGAATTTCCTCGGGGTCGAACGGGTTGGCGAAGCTGCGGTTGAGTTGGAAGGTGACCTCGAACTTCTCGTACCGCCCCACCTTCAGAGTGTTCTCGCGCAGGTTGAGCACCCGCAGCGGCTCGCCCACCGGCTTGCCGCGGTAGGCCACCACTGCGTCGAGATAGAGCGGGCCGTCGTAAGGCGCGTCGCAGAAAAACTTCACCCCAACCTGGTTCATCCGGTGTGCCGCCACACTGTCCCAAACCCGCAAGTGCCCGCTCGGGCGCAGGTGCGGGCTCGACGGGCTCACGTCCAGGCTCACCTCGTTCCACCCCCCAGGCCGCAGCGGCTCCTCGAAGAAGTGCTGGAACCAAAGCCCGTCCTTGTCTTTCAGGAAGAGCATGGTCTTGACGCCCTCGGGCGCATCGGCGGGGACATAGACGTTGTAGGCTATGCGCCCGACGCGGTCCATGTCGAGGTTCACGCGGCGGAAGACCGATGCAGGCCTTGGGAAATGGACTCTGACCTCGAGGGAG
Organism: uncultured Planctomycetota bacterium; assembly: GCA_964470215.1. GTDB lineage: Bacteria > Planctomycetota > PUPC01 > DSUN01 > DSUN01 > CAYYCI01. Next base: position 2,269 of record CAYYCI010000198.1, on the reverse strand, counting down.
TAGCCCCCTTCGCGGGCTTTCTGTTCGCTGCGGGCGATGCGGCAGTCCCGAGCCTGCCACTCTCCCGCTCCGTGCTCGAAGCCCCAGCGCGCCAGCCACGGGCGCTCGCCCCCGGCGGCCACGCCCGCAGCGGTCAACACCAAAAGGAACGCTCGCAACACCTTCATCCTCTCGCTACCTCTCTCTCGCGATCAGTCCCCGAGCTAGATTCTATGCCGGAAAAGGGGTCGAATTCAAATGGACGGCGCCTCGCCCGGGCCGCAGCGTTCGCGGGACGCAGAGGCCCCGCCCACGGCGGAATGGGCCGGCGCGCCCCATACCATCTCGTCCCTACGGGAACTGCGGAAGCATCAGGGCCGCAAGCGTCTGTGGACGGAGCGTCGCTGCCCCGCGTCCCGGCCACCTACAAGGCGCAGCGAGGGGGGTGGCTCAACGCCGGGAGACCTTTTTTCTGGTGGTCTTTTTCCGGGCAGTCTTTTTCCGGGCGGCTTTCTTGGCCAGCGCCTTCCTCCTCGGTGCCTTCTTGGTGGCAGCCTTCTTGCGAGGGGCCTTTTTCTTTGTGGGCTCCTTGCGGGTTCTGGCGGGGCGCTTCGTGGTCTCGGGTTTCTCGGCGACCTTACGCTTTGCCGGCCTCTTTCGCTTCCGCTTCTTCTTCTCGCGGGCCGCGGCCTTCAACTCCGCCGCGCGCCGCTTGCCCGTAACACATTCGCCCAGGAGGGGACATTTCGTGCAGTCGTAGTCCTCCGGCGTGCAGATGGTCCGGGCGTGTTGGCGAAGCGCGGAATAGATCTCGAGCGCATCCCGCGCGGGCATCACCCCCTCCATCCGCTGCTCGATCTCCTCGGGGGCGACCCCATCCTCGACCAGCCCCAGGCGATGGATGAGCCTGGCTATGTCCGGCCCGACCAGCACCCGGTCGTAGTCGTAGATGTAATACAGGATGGCCGCGGCGTAATCGTGGGGGAGGCCCGGGATGTTGACCCACCATCCTTTCAGTTCCTCGCGAGGCCGCTCCCTGAGGGCCTCGAAGTCGAAACAGAAGAAATCCTCGACCGCCTTCGCCAGAATCCTCTTGATGATGGCGCCCTTGACCGGCGGCAGGCCACAGCCCGCGAGCACGCGGCCGATGTCCGTCGTGACCGTCACTCGCAACTCGTTCCAATCAACGAACTCGTCGTGGAGTTCCTCGAAGGCCCGCTCGGCGCGCGGGGCCGGCGCATCCAGCCACAACACCGTCGCCACCACCTTATCCACTACGTCTTCCTTCTCGGGCGGCGGCTCGGGCAGTTTGTAGTGCTTTGCCAGCAGGACACGGAGGCGACGCGTTTTGCGAACCGACAACTTCGACGGCATTTTTGACACCTGAAAATCCGCGTGAAATCGGCCAGGCCTCTTGCAAGAGACACCAACATGGTACAAGCCCCGTGCAGCCGTGTCAAAACCACCCCGGCCGCGTTGCCCAAACCTTCCCGCCCTGACGGCCGATTTCGGCAATACGCCCCGTCTCGACCTAACTCGCGGCGTCACTGGTGTCTGCGAGATGTTGACGCGGCTGCACTAAGGTGGTAATCTCCGAACCGAGGGGGTGTGGAGCGCGTTAGGGGAAAACAGATGTCGGAAGAGCGACCGAGCGTCGTCCGCCGGCTCGGGTCCCTCGTGGTGAAGGTCCTGAGCCTGTTCGTGATCCTCGAGCCGATCTGGATGCTGTTGCCTTTCGCGGGCTTTCTCTACGGCTCGGTGCTGCGCATCCAGACGCTGAACCAGAATCCCCACACGGCGTGGCTGACGCACTTCGTCTTCCCCGTCTTGACCGGCGGGCCGCTCGGGCCGGTGCTGGTGGTCTTGGGGTTCGTGTTGTTTTGCGTCGGGGCCGGGCAGATCTACACGGCGAAGATTCGCAAGTCGGGACTGGTCACGGGCGGGCTCTATCGCTTCGTGCGACACCCCCAGTACATCGCGCTGACGTTTTTCGGCCTGGGCATCCTCCTGACCTGGGGGCGAGCCATAACGTTCATCGCGTTCTTCGTCATGATGTTCCTCTACTACCACCTGGCCCGCAGCGAGGAGCGGAATTGCGTGCGGCTGTTCGGGGAGGCGTACGAGCGCTACAGGAAGCGAACCTCATTTGTGGTTCCTGGCGACAAGCACCTTCGCCCGCTGGCGGCCAAGTTCCCGAGGCTGGGCCTGCCCGCGCCGGTGAGGATGACCGGGGCGTTCCTGGTGATGTTGGCAGTGTGTTTCGCCCTGATCTGGGCGATTGACCGGGTGA
>CAYYCI010000197.1:0-7401 GCA_964470215.1 uncultured Planctomycetota bacterium | reverse complement strand
CATGCCCTGACGACCCTACTGGTGGGGCTGGCGCTTCCGGCGACCATGCCGTCGGCTGCGCCCTTCCGCACCATCATCGCCCCGATGGCGAGTGGGTCCTTCATCGCCGAGGCGGCATCGTCGAGGGTGATCCCCTTGTGGCGCCGCATCTGGTAGTAGGTCTCGACGTAGTCGTCGAGTTCCGGCAGGGCGTGGGGGTCCAGGGCTTCCCATCCATCGTCTGGAAGCCGGGTTTGGTCCTCAGCACCTTCGAGGCGGGAGCGCGGGGCCAGGAGGATGGGGATGGCAAGCCTGGCAGCCGCCAACTGGGCAGCCGCGCGGACGACCCGCGGGTCATGCGGCTCGGGGAAGACGATGCGCTGGGGTCTCGCGGCGGCCAGCGCGCGGAGGCGTTCCATCATCTGCGTCATCGGCCCCTCCCCGGAGACTTGTAGGCGCGGCGGTCGAGTTCGTACTTCTTGAGTTTCTCGTAGATGCTCCGCTCGGACAGGCCGGCGTGTTCTGCGGTGCGGCGGATGTTGCCTCGGTGGAGACGGAGCACCTGGTCGAGATACGCGCGTTCGAGTTGTTCGATCATCAGGTCTTTGATCTCGTCAAGGGGGAGTTGTTCGTTGAAACTGAACGCGGGGCCGGCCTGGTCGGCTTCCTGTTCGCCTTCTCCGAGGGGGATGTCGTCGGGCTGGAGTGTTGGCCCTTCGCTGAGGACGAGCGCGCGTTGGATGACGTGTTCGAGTTGGCGGATGTTGCCCGGCCAGGAGCATCGCATGAGTTTGCGGATGGCCTCGCGAGAAACGTCCTGGACGCGCGGGTTGATCTTCGGACCGTGGAGGCGGATGAAGTGTTCGACCAGAAGGGGGATGTCGCCGAGGCGCTCACGCAGCGGCGGGAGGTGGATGGGGACAACGTTTATGCGGTAGTAGAGGTCTTGTCGGAATGTTCCGTTCTCGACGGCCTCGGCGAGGTCCACGTGGGTGGCGGCGACGATTCGCACGTCGGCCCTGCGGCTCTCGGTCCCCCCGACCCGCTTGAATTCCATTGTCTCGAGGACCCTGAGGAGTTTGACCTGCATGGCGGGCCCGACGTTACCGATTTCGTCGAGGAGGAGGGTGCCGCTGTCGGTTACCTCGAATATTCCTGGTTTGGCCGCGATGGCGCCGGTGAAGGCGCCCCGTTCGTGGCCGAACAGTTCGCTCTCGAGGAGGGTTTCGGGGAACGCGCCGCAGTTTATGGCCATGAACCGGGCTCCTCGACGCGGGGAGTTGTAGTGGATGGCCCGGGCGGCGAGTTCCTTGCCTGTGCCGGTCTCGCCGGTGATCAGGACCGTTGCATCGGTGGCGGCGACGCGCGCGATCGTGTCGAAAATCTCGCGCATCTTCGGGTCCTGGCTGATCATGTTCTCGAAGCGGTACTGGCGGGCGAGTTCGCGCCGCAGTTGGGCGATCTCGTCGAGCAGGCGCCGCTCCTTGAGAACCTTCTCGATGACCAGGCAGAACTCCTCGGAGCGGAACGGCTTGGTCACATAGTCGCTGGCGCCGAGTTTCATGGCGCGCACGGCCGTCTCGAGGGAACCGTGGGCGGTCATCATCACCACAGAAACCTCGGGATGCTCTTTCTTGACACGCTCGAGGAACTCCAGGCCGTCCATCCCCGGCATTTTCAGGTCGGTGGCGACCACCGAGTATGGCGCCCTGGCCAGTTCCTTGAGGGCGGCCGGGCCGCTTAGGCAGTAGGAGGCCTCGCAGTCCAGGGACTTGCGCAGGGCGAGCCGCAAGTACTTGCAGATCACCTCCTCGTCGTCCACGATCAACACTCGGCGGCGGGGGCCTTGGCGGTCGGTGCTCGCCATCTCTCGCCTCGTCCCTGGGAGTGCTACGTCGCTTGGGCCGGCTTCCAGACTATATAACACGACCCTTCCCAAAAGTCAAAAACTGCGAGGAACCGACGGCGTGCTGGCCGAGGCGTCCTGGAGTAAAACGCCTGGCCGTGGCAGTGGTGCAGGAAGGATCGCGCGCTTGATCCCCGCTCGGCGCTGTGGCAATCTGTGTGGGCACGTTCCCACCCCAGGAGGTTGCCCATGCGCGACATCAGGGTTGCCGCGGCTCAATTCGAGGCCCACGATGGGGACAAGGACTACAATTTCGCTCGGATCGAGGCACTTGCCCGCGAGGCTGTGGGCAAGGGGGCCGAAATAGTCAGTTTCCACGAATGTTGCATCACCGGCTACACGTTTCTCCAGAACCTCTCGCGTCAGGAGATAGCGACCCTGGCCGAGCCGGTGCCGGAGGGGCCGAGCACCGAGCGGCTCATCGGGCTATCGCGCAAACTCGGCGCTGCGCTCACGGCGGGACTTCTGGAGAAAGAAGGGGACTTGCTTTTCAACACCTACGTGGCGGTGGAGCCGCGGGACGGCTTCGCGGTCAAGTTTCGCAAACTCCACGCCTTCATCAGCCCGCACCTCAGCTGGGGGGACCGCTACGAGGTCTTCGACTTGTTCGGGGTCAGGTGTGGGATTCTGATCTGCTACGACAATAATCTCCCCGAGAACCCCCGAGTGGCGGCCCTGATGGGTGCGGAGATGATCTTCGCCCCCCACGTGACCTGCGGCCTGCCCAGCCCGATGCCGGGCCGCGGCAAGATTAACAAGAAGCTCTGGGACAGGCGGGAGCGCGACCCCGTGCCCCTGAGGATGGAGTTCAGGGGCCCGAAGGGTCGCGCGTGGCTCCTGCGGTGGCTGCCCACCAGGGCATACGAGAACGGGGTTTACTACGTGTTCTCGAACGCGGTAGGGGTGGACCACGAGACTATCAAGACCGGCAACGCGATGATCATAGACCCGTTCGGCGAGATACTGGTCGAGTCACACGCACTGGGCGACGACGTGGTGGTGGGGCTGTGCACGGACGAGAAACTGGGGAAATCGAGCGGCCGGCGCTACCTGAAGGCGCGCCGCCCGGAACTCTATGGGAAACTCGTCGAGCCATTGCCGGAAGGCACGAAACCCGAAGTCACCCCCGGCTGGCGCTTGAAATGGGAAGACGATGAGGAGGGTCAGTAGCGTGAGGGCGGCACGAGGGGCGGGGTCGTCGACTGGTTAGCCTCTTCCTCGCGCTTGCAGTCCACACACAGTTCGGCGAAAGGCAGCGCGCGGAGGCGGCCAGGCGCGATGCGCTTCCCACAGACCTGGCAGCGCCCATAGGTCTTCTTCTCGATCCGCTCGAGCGCCCGGTCAATCATCCTCAACTCGTTGCTGGCCATCTCGGCCACGCCGTGGGCCAATTCGCTCGAGAGGGCGCGCGATGCCTGGTCGGCAAGGTCGTGGAAGGTCGCACCGCTGGCCTCGGCACCCTCGGCGGCCAACTCGCCTTGCATCCGCCTGAGCAGTTCCTGGCGACGTTGCAGGAGGCGGCGGCGCACGGCCGCCCAGCGGTCGGCTTTGCGGCGTCTTTTCTTGGCTCTTGTTTTCCCGGACCGCGTCGTCTTCATGGCTGGCTCCAATGAGCCGTTCGGCGCACGGCAAATTGCGTGCCAATGAGGCTGGCAACCGCGGCCCCTTCCTCATGTCGTTTGTCAACAGTAACTTGCTGCACGAGAGCAAGCGCCATGTCGGAGAACGCGACACGGAAGGCCAGGCAAGAACGGCCCGGCAGTGTGCAGGAATTGCACGCTCCGGCCCGCCTCAGGGGCTGGTGGCCTCGGCGGGCTGCTCCTCGGTAGTCTCGCCCTCGGCCTCTTCGGGCTCGAGGAACTGGAAGTAGAGGTGGTCGTCCTGGACGCGGACGATTATGCGGGAGCCCTCCTTGAAGTCGCCGCGGAGGAGTTCCTCGGCGAGGGGGTCCTCGACGTGGTTCTCGATAGCGCGGCGGAGGGGCCTGGCGCCGAACTCGGGGCTGTAGCCCTTGTCAATGAGGAACTCCTTGGCCTCGCCGCTCAGTTCGACGGTGATCCCGCGGTCCCTGAGGCGATTGGCCACATAGGAGAACTCGAGGTCCACGATCTCACGCAGGTCCCCGCGAGTCAGATGGCGCAGGACGATGATGTCGTCGAGGCGGTTGAGGAATTCCGGGCGGAAGTGGCGCTCGACGATCGCCATCAAGCGCTCCTTCATCTGCTCGTAGGTCTCCTCCCCCGTGGCCTTCACGAAGCCCATTCCCCCCTGGTTCTTTATCATATCCGCGCCGATGTTCGAGGTCATGATCAGGATGACGTTCTTGAAGTCCACATGGCGCCCGAAACTATCGGTCAGGCGGCCCTCTTCCATGATCTGGAGGAGCATGTTGAAGACGTCGGGGTGCGCTTTCTCGATCTCGTCGAGGAGCACCACGGCATAGGGCCGCCGGCGGATCTTCTCGGTCAGTTGGCCGCCTTCCTCGTAGCCGATGTAGCCGGGGGGCGCGCCGATCAGGCGCGAGACGTTGTGTTTTTCCATGTACTCGGACATATCGATCTGGATCAGGGCATCCTCCTCGCCGAACATGAACTCGGCGAGCGCCCGTGCCAGGAGGGTCTTGCCCACCCCGGTGGGTCCGAGGAAGATGAAGGAGCCGACGGGCCTGCGCGGGTCCTTCAGCCCGGAACGGGAGCGCCGGACGGCCTTAGCGATGGCGCGGATGGCCTCGTCCTGGCTGACGACGCGCTTGTGGAGCTCTTCCTCCATCTTCAGCAGCCGCTGCGCCTCCTCGCTCTCGAGGCGGGTCAGCGGGATTCCGGTCATCAAGGAGACGACCTCGGCGATCACGTCCTCGTCCACGATCCCCTCGGCTTCCTCGACCTTCTCGCGCCACTTGCGCATGGTATCCTGAACGGTGGCGCGGAGTTTCTGCGCCTGGTCTCGGAGGCGTGCGGCGCGCTCGAAGTCCTGGCTGGCGACGGCCAGTTCCTTCTCGGCGTTCAGCCGTTCGATCTCTTCTTCCATCGCCTTCAGGTCGGGGGGCTTGGTCGTCGCGGCCATTCGCACGCGCGCGCCCGCCTCGTCCATCACGTCAATGGCCTTGTCGGGCAGGTAGCGGCCGCTGACGTAGCGGCTGGACAGTTCGACCGCCAGGCTCAGGGCCTCGTCGGTGTAGCGGACGCGATGGTGGGCCTCGTAGCGGTCGCGGAGGCCCTTGAGGATGTCGAGGGTTTCTTCTTTGGACGGGGGGTCAACCATGATGGTCTGGAAGCGCCGCTCCAGGGCCCCGTCCTTCTCGACGTACTTGCGGTACTCGTCGAGGGTGGTGGCGCCGATACACTGGATTTCGCCGCGGGAGAGGGCCGGCTTGAGGACGTTGGAAGCATCAATGGCGCCCTCGGCCCCGCCGGCCCCCACGAGGGTGTGGAGCTCGTCAATGAAGAGGATGACGTTCTTGGCCTTCCGCACCTCGTTCATGACCGCCTTGATGCGCTCCTCGAACTGGCCGCGGTACTTCGTGCCCGCGACCATGAGCGCCAGGTCGAGGACGACGATGCGGCGGTCGCGCAGGATTTCGGGGACGTCGCCGCTGACGAGGGCCTGTGCGAAGCCCTCGACGATTGCGGTCTTGCCCACTCCCGCCTCGCCCAGCAACACGGGGTTGTTCTTGGTCCGCCGCGAGAGGACCTGGGTGAGGCGCTGGATCTCTCGCTCGCGGCCTATCACAGGGTCGAGTTTGCCCTCGCGGGCGAGCTGGGTGAGGTCGCGGCCGAAGGAGTCGAGGGCGGGCGTGTCGCTCTTGCCCTTTCTGGCGGCCTTCGGCTCCCCCTGCGGCTGGAACTCGGAGCCGAGGAAGTTGTGGATTTCCTCCCTGACCTCGTCGAGTTTGAGGCCCAGGCCGATGAGCACCTGGGCGGCCACGCCGTCTTCCTCGCGCAGGAGGCCAAGCAGGAGGTGCTCGGTGCCGATGTAGTGGTGGCCGAGGCTCCTGGCCTCCTCGAAGGCCAGCTCGAGGACTCGCTTGGCGGTGGGGGTGTAGTGGAGTTGTTGTTTTCCCGAGACTGGTTCCGAGCCGCGCTTGACCTTTTTCTCGATCTCCTCGCGGATTTCCTTCAGCTCGACGCCCATCTTCTTCAGGACGACGGATGCGACGCCCGTGCCTTCCTTGACGAGGGCAAGGAGGATGTGTTCGGTGCCCACGTAGTCGTGGTAGAAGCGTTGTGCTTCCAGGCGCGCGAGGCTCATCACCTTTCGCGCGCGCTCGGTGAATCGGTCGTGCATTGGTTGCTTCTCCTTCTATGGCGGCCGCGCGGCCCTCGGGGCCTGCGGCCGGCGCTCCTCACAACTCTCCCAGGCACCTGCGGATGTAGGCGGCGCGAGCCTCGTCGCGGGCCTGTGGGCTCAATTCGCGTCCCTCGAGAACCTGTAGGTGCGCCGGAAGGGTCGAGAGGAGCAATTCGTTTATCGCCCGGACCCCGAGGTCCGGGATCAGCCCCAGGTTCACCCCCAGCCGCAGGTGGGAGAGCAAAGCGAGGGTCTCGTTCGAGGAGATGACGCGGGCCCCACGCAGCATCCCGTAGGCGCGCCACACGCGGTCCTCGAGTTGGCGCCGGTTGTGTTCGAGGATCGCGTCGCGGGCCTTGCGCTCGTTGTGGACGATCTCGGGTATGACGGCCTTGATCTCGTGGAGGATTTCCTCCTCGCTTTTTCCCAGCGTCACCTGGTTAGAGATCTGGTAGAAGTTCCCCGTGGCCTGGGTTCCCTCGCCGTAGAGGCCGCGGACGGCCAGGTTGATCTTCGCCACCGCGTGGAAGACCTTCTCGATCTGCTTGGTCATCTCGAGGGCGGGCAGGTGGAGCATGACCGAGGCCCGCAACCCCGTGCCGACATTGGTCGGACAGGCGGTCAGGAAGCCCAGGCGCTCGCTGTAGGCATACGGCACCCGCTTCCCGAGGGCCGTGTCGAGGCCGTTGGCCCGCTCCCAGGCCCTGTCGAGCTCGAAGCCGGAATGGAGGACCTGAAGGCGAATGTGATCCTCCTCGTTTATCATGATGCTCACGGCCTCGGTCTTCTCGATTGCCACCCCGCGCTGGTTATCCGACTCCTCGTGTTCGCGCGAGATGAGGTGGCGCTCGACCAGGAGGCGGCGCTCGAGTTCCTCGGCCCCGGTGAGGTCGAAGTAGTGAGCGTCGGGCAAGACGTCCTCCCGCGAAATCTCCTCCCAGAGCGTGTTGGTCAGTTCGGCCTGGCGGTCCGCTGGTAGCCTGGAGACGAAGTGGTAGCCCTCGACGTTGCGCGCCAGGCGCACCCGCGAACTAATGACGATGTCGCAGTCGGTCCCCGTTCCCCTCAGCCACTCACCGGGTTGCCGCGCCAGGTCAATCGGCCTCATCGTCCTGTTCCTTTTTCAGGGCGTATATCTGGTCGCGGATGCGCGCGGCTCGCTCATACTCTTCCGCCGCCACGGCCTTCTCGAGCTCGGCGCGCAGGCGCGCCAGCCGGTCGCGGCGCCG
>CAYYCI010000196.1:0-7411 GCA_964470215.1 uncultured Planctomycetota bacterium | reverse complement strand
ACCTCGAGAAGGTCGCAGTACGGCTTCCCAGCGTAGCACGATGATACAGATCGTAGCACCAAGACGCTGCCCTGTCAAACGCCAGCGCCTCCTGCCACACGCGCCACTACCCCGCTCACGGGGTCGCGGCGGGGACAGCCTGGTTCCCGGAACATGCCGCAGGACGCGGTCACCAGCCGTTTGCCCAGGGGTCGAGGCGGCGGAATACGGAGAGGACGAATTCGCGGGTCTCGGGGGTGGTGCCGATGGCCTCGTGGGCGCCGTAGTCGCCGAGGATGAAACCGCCGTCGGGGGTGCCCCAGGTGCGCATCAACTTCTCGGCCTCGGCGGTAATCTCGCCACGGTCGCCGCGCGGGAGGGTCTTCTGGATGTCGCAGAGGCTCTCGAAGGACACCTTCCCCGCGAAATCCCTGCCTATCTCCTCGATGCCGTTGGTGCGCGGCTGCTGGAGGTTCAACACGTCCACCCCGGCCTCGATGAGGTCGGGGATGGCCTTGTTTATCTTCCCGCACGAGTGCATCCACACGGACCACCCCGCCTCGTGGACCGCCTCGAAGATTCTCTTGTAGCGCGGGAAGAAGAAACGGCGGAAGAGGCGCGGGGACATGTGGAGGTCGAGCTGGGTGCCCCAGTCGTCGGTGAAGGTGAGGGCCTGGATGCGGGTGCCGGCCACGCGGCTCATGTTCCGCACCACCGCCAGATCGTATTCGACGATGCGGTCGGCGAGTTCGTGGATTTCCCGGCGGTCGTCCATCAGGTCGAGCATGCAGCGTTCGAAGCCGTGGAGGCTGTGCATCCGCTCCCAGAGGAGCATGAAGATGCCGGTGACCAGGAACTTGTCGCGACGGGCCGGGTCGGCGGCGATCTCCTCGAGACGGTCGGGGACGTTCTCGTAGCGGCGGGGGTCGTCGCCGTCGGGCCAGGGGAAGTCCTTCATGGCGGCGAGGTCCTCGAGGGGATGGCCCTTGACCTGGCCCATGTTGGGCTGGTCGGTCTTCTCCCAGCGACAGAGCCACTGGTCGAGGAGTTCGTCGTCTTGCGCCTCGGGTGGCTTGATGATGTCGTAGCCCACGCCGGCCACGTCGCTGGCTTCCCCATAGCCGTTGATTGGCAAGCGGGGCGGGCGCTTGAACTCGATGGCTCGCTGGACGACTTCGCGCGGGGTCATCGGATTTCTCCTCGGGCGTTGGATCGAGCCGAGCGGTCGGGGCTGGACGTCTCCTACCTGACCGAGACCTCGAGGCCCTCGGGGTCGAGGATGCAATTGACGCTTTCGCGGAAGTTGCCCCTGTCGCGCACGAACTCGAGGTAGTGGCGGAGGCGGCCTGCGGAGTTGACGCTGTTGTGGGCCAGGACTATCGCCCCCGGCGGCATCTTCTCGTAGGCCGCCAGGAGAATGTCCAGGTAGATACCCTTGCCTTTCTCCGGGCCGCCATCGGCGTCGAGATACAGGAGGTGGATCGGCTCCGGGAAACCGGCGCAGATGTCCACCGCGTCGGCCGCCACGACCCGCGCCACCCCGCTCGGGTCGATCCTGCGGACGTTTCGCTCGGCCCGCGCGGCCTCGTTGGGGCGGATCTCGACTCCGATCAGGTGCCTGGCACGATAGCACGCTCCGGGGCCGACCGCGGCCCCGGCGTTCGAGATGAATGTGTTGCCACAAAACACCCCAGCAGCGATCATGTTCTGCGGCTGAGCAATGGCGTTGATGGCGTAGAGCAGACGCTGCATTCGCGGCGAGATGGCGGTCCAGGGAATCTCGAAGGCCTCGGCCACGGCCCGGCGCATGGCCAGCATCTTGCCGTGGTCGTAATCGGTGTGGGGCAGGATGCCTGCCTCTCGCAGGACCGCCAGCGCCCGGCCGACGAGCGCCGCCTCGCGCTCGAGAGGCTCGAGCTGGCGGTGTGGCTCGCGGTAACTCATCCTGTAGGTTCGCCAGTCCGGCGCCTCGAAGAGCCGCGCCACGGCTGTCTCCGCTCGTCTCTGCTCTCCTCGCTATTCTAAGAAGAAAGGCAAAGGGAGTCATCTTCCCGTCCGAAAATGACTCCCCTCCCCATTGGGTTTCTGTGGCGCCAGTTGCCCCCCGGGCTGCGGGGGTCTGGGATGATGTGGGCGTGGTGGTGATTGACAGGCGCGCGGCCCTCTGATAGACTGCCACCCACTCGGTTCCAGTGGCACGAGCGGAGGTATGACGGGCAGCGGGTTTCTGCCTTTCAGGACTGTGAGCATCGTGGGGGTCGGCCTGATCGGCGGGTCGGTCGGGCTGGCGCTGCGCCAACGCCGGCTCGCCAACAAGGTCGTGGGCATCGGCCGAAGGATGTCCTCGCTGGAGAAGGCCCTGGAGGCCGGAGCGGTTGACGAGGTGACGCTCGAGGTCGAGGAGGGCGTGCGCGAGGCGGAGTTGGCGGTCCTGGCCACCCCGGTCGGCGTGATGGAGCGGCTGGCGGGCCGCGTGGCCAGCGGAATGCCGCGCGGCGGACTCCTGACCGACGTCGGCAGCACGAAGGGCCTCCTGGCACAACAACTCCAGCGCGCCGTCGGCGGCTCCCTCTACTACGTCGGCTCACACCCGATGGCTGGCTCGGAGAAACGCGGGGTGGAGCAGGCGCGGGGCGACCTCTTCGATGGCGCCCTTTGCTTCGTGACCCCGACGGAGCACAGTCCGCGCCAGGCAATCACCGCGGTGCGAGAGTTGTGGGAGGCCCTGGGCGCGAGGGTGCGGCTGCTCACCCCGGCCGAGCACGATCGCATCATGGCCGTCGCGAGCCACCTGCCCCATCTGGTGGCGGCGGCACTGGTGAATCTGGCCACCCCGAGCGTGATGGATTGTGCCGGAAGCGGCTTTCGCGACACGACCCGGATCGCCTCGGGCGACCCGCGGATGTGGACCGACGTGTGCATGCACAACCGCGACCGCCTCCTCGAGGCGCTCCGCCTCTTCAGGCTTCAGGTGGACACTGTGATGGACATCCTCGAGGCGGAACGCGAGACGGAGCTGCGCGCGTGGCTCCAGAGCGCCAAGGCCCTGCGCGACCACCGCTTCAACAACCCGTCCGGCGGGCCGGGTGAGAGGAGCCCGCAGGAGTGAGCCGCAAATACGCCTATCGCCTCCAGGAACTCCACTCCCTACATTCCAACTTGCGGTTGGTCTTCATCCTCATGTTGCTCCTGACGCTCTCGCTCCTGGGCTACGTGGGGATCAAGGTGGTCTTTCTCCAACAGGCGATGAGCGGGCTGGAGTTCGGGAGTCTTTGTTTCTTCGCGCTGGTGTGTGTGGTGTTGTGTCTGGGCCAACTCCAGTGTTTGAAGCGCATGCGCCACGAGACCCGCGAGAAGATCGAATTGATGACGTTCGTGGACGAGCTGACCAACGTCTATAACTACCGCTACCTCGAGGAGCGCCTGAGCGAGGAACTCCAGCGGGCCAGGCGCCACGGCTCCCCTCTGTCGGTCGCCTACATTGACTTCGACAACTTCAAACTTGTCAACGACACCTTCGGCCACGAGACGGGAAACCTGGTCCTCCAACGGGTGGCCCAGGCGGTCCGGGGCGCGGCCCGTGGCGAGGACTTCGTCGGACGCCTCGGGGGTGACGAGTTCCTGGTCGTCCTTCCCCAGACCGACACGGCCGGCGCCCTGATCGCCGCCGAGCGCATCAAGAAGAAACTCGACTCTCTCGACCTGGTCTCCCACAATGGCGAGAGGGTGGACTTCCTTTCGTTTTCCATCGGGGTCGCGACCTTCCCGACGAACGCCGACGACAAGGACGGCCTGCTCCAGGCGGCCGACCAGGCGATGTATCGGGCGAAGAAGGCCGGCGGCGACAGGGTTTGCATCTGAGAGGCGCGCCGTGGACCGCACCGCCAGGTCCCACCACACCACCCAACCCGCGCGAGTGCCCCTCCCCGTGGAGGCCAGGCGCGAGGTCGCGCTCATCTTCCTCCTGTTCGCCACCGCACGCATAATGTCCGTCTGGTGGTTCTATCCGCTCTATTCCGAGGCAGGGAGTTTTTTTCTCCCGTTCGCCTATCTCCAGGATGCGGGCTACTACCCGTTTTTCGACTACTGGCTCGAGTACCCGCCCATCCTCGCCTACTTCGTGGTGGGGCTGCGGTGGGTGGCAAAGGCCATCTGTGGCGCGGGGGCGGTGGGATGGGAGCGCGCCTGTCTGACCCACGCCGTCCAACTCGCCTCGATCGCCTGCGAACTGGGGACCATGGGCCTGCTCTACGCGCTGGTGCGGATGCTGCGCGGCCACAAGGACGCCGCCCGCGCCTGTTGGATTTACGCGGCGGTCTTCGCCACCGCGTTCGTAGCGCTCAGTTACGTGGACGCCTTGCCGGTCTTCCTGATGATGGTCGCGGTGACCTTCCTGGTGTGTTGCCGGCCGCGTTGGGCGGCGATTGCCGTGGCGGCGGGGTTCATGACGAAGGTGTTGCCGATCGGGCTTTTGCCCGGGGTGGTCAAGGGCGAGCCACGCTGGCGCTGGCGGCTGGCCGCGCTGGGGATTTTCCTGGTTTTCGTCGGCTATTTCGCCGCGCCCTTCCTGGCCACCGGGCGCCAGTGGCTGGCCTGTTGCGCGGAGGCTACGATGCGACGGCCCCCGTGGCAGACCGTCTGGGCGCTCCTCGAGGGCCGCCACGAGTTCGGCTACGTCGGCCCCGCCAGAGAGGACCAGAACGACGCCTTCTGCGCTCGCCACGGGGTGAGGGGCGGCACGCTCTCGGTCCTCAGGAGCCTTCCGGCCGAGGTTTACGGCCCGCCTCCGGTCCGCCAGACGGTTTTCTACCGGGTGGCGAGCCGTTTCGCGCGGCGGCTGGACTTCGTCGGCTCTGGCGGAGCGAGTTTGCCCTACGTGGTGGCGCTCGTCGTGGTGGGGCTTTTCTTCCTCGTCACCTTCGCCCGGTTGCCCTCGGCGTTGCCGCCCAGGCGCCAGGCGGTCTTTGCGGCGTTTTGCATGGTCCTGGTGTTTGTGGTCTCGAAGGGCTGGAGCCCACAGTTCGTCGCCTACCTGGTGCCCTTGTTGCTGGTGGCGTTTCCGTCGTTGGAGGGGGGGCTGTGGGCGGCGTTGCTGACGGTCACCGCCTACCTCGAGATGCCCATCTGGGCAGTCCACGTCCACGGGCGCGAGGGCCTGCTCTGGGCCGACCTCCTCCTGCTCCACGTCGCCACCCTCGCCCGCACCGCTATTCTCCTACTTGTCCTGATTCGCTTGTATCCGCGACTGTTCCGAGACTAGTCCGGAACTCTTCCCAGAAGGCCAGAACCCTGAAGACGTAGGCTCGCGTCTCGTCGAACGCCACCCTCTCGACGATCTCGCGGGGGGAGAGGTCGGGGTTCTGGAGGACCCACTTGTCCACGTTTCCCGGCCCGGCGTTGTAGGCGGCGACGTACAGCCACGGCTCGTCGCAGAACTGGCGCCTGAGCTGTGCCAGATAGCGCGTGCCCAGGCGGATGTTGGTCTCGGGGTCGAAGAGTCGCTCGCGGGTGGGGGCCTCGAGGCCGAGTTTCCGGGCCACGACTGCCGCGGTGGCGGGCATCAGTTGCATCAGGCCGATTGCCCCCGAGCGGGAGACGGCGCGCGGCTCGCCGCCGCTCTCAGCGCGGATCACCGCGAGGACGAGCGCGGGGTCGAGCCCCGCCGCGTGGGCCTCGCGGATGGCGATCTGGCGCCAGGCCAGGACGCGCCGCTCCCGGGCCCGCAGGAACAGGCATAGCACCACAACGAAGACCGCGACCGCGGCCACAGCGACGACTGCCACCCGAACGGCTGGAGTGCGCCAGGCCGAGCGCGCTCGTTCCCAGGCTTGTCCGACGAATTGTCGGGGCGGCTGGCGTTTCGGTGTTGGGGGAAGCGGCGGGGGCAAGGCGGGCTGCGGCGGCGGATGTTCCGCTTCCGCCATGGTCAGCCCCCGTGGGCGGCCCTGGCCAATGGCTCGACGAACTCGCCGACCTTCGCGACCAGATCGTCGGGCGGAGCGGCCAGGTGTGCCTCGATGACCCGCGCCACGGCGCTCCCCACGATGCAGCCGTCGGCCACCTCGGCCATGGCGCGGACGTGTTCGGGCTTCGAGACCCCGAAGCCGACCACCAGCGGCTTGTCCGTCCGCTCGCGCAGCGAGCGGAGTTGGTCAGCGAGTTCCTCGGGCAGGCGCTCGCGCGCCCCGGTGACCCCGGTGAGCGAGATGCAGTAGATGAATCCCGTGGTCGCTTGGTTCACGAGGGCCATGCGCTCGGGTGTGCTCGTGGGGGCGAGAAAGAAAATGGTCTTGACGTCGTGCTCGCGCGCCGCCCCGGTCAACTCCTCCGCCTCCTCCGGCGGCAGGTCGGGCACGATCAGGCCGTCTATCCCCGACTCCGCGGCCTCGGCCACCACCCGCGACGGGCCGCGATGGTGGATTGGGTTGTAGTAGGACATCAGGACGATGGGGATTTGGCTGTGCCCGCGGACGCGGCGGACGAGGTCGAAGACGTGGCCGAGGGTGATTCCGGCCTGGACGCCGCGGGCGTGGGCAGGCTGGAGGTCCGGGCCGTCGGCCACGGGGTCCGAGAAGGGCATGCCCAGTTCGATGGCATCGACCCCCCGGCGCTCCATCTCGGCAATCAGCCGCTCGGTGGCCTCGAGGGACGGGTTCCCGGCGCACAGATAGACGTTGAAGGCGATCTTGCCGGTGCCGCGCAGGCGCGAGAAGAGGGCATCGAGGCGGTTCATAACTCTCCGAGCGCTCTGGCCACGGTCTCGACATCCTTATCCCCGCGGCCCGAGAGGTTCACGATCATCAACTTGTCGGGCGACATCGTGGGCGCCAACTTCATCGCCTCGGCCACGGCGTGGGCGCTCTCCAGGGCCGGGATGATCCCCTCCAGGCGGCTCAGGGCCTGGAAGGCCTCGAGGGCCTCGGCGTCCGTCGCCCAGGTGTAGCGAGCGCGGCCAGTGTCGTGGAGATAACTGTGTTCGGGGCCGACGCCCGGGTAGTCCAGACCGGCCGAGATGGAGTGGGTCTCGCGTATCTGGCCCTCGTTGGCCTCGAGGAGATAACTGCGCGAGCCGTGGAGCACCCCGACGGTCTCCTCGGCGAAACGGGCGGCGTGGCGGGCGGTGGGAATGCCCTCGCCGCCGGCCTCGACCCCGACCAGTTCCACCCCCTCGTCGGCCAGGAAGGCGTGCCAGAGGCCGATGGCGTTGCTGCCGCCGCCCACACACGCGACCAGGACGTCGGGCAGGCGGCCTTCCTTCGCCAGAATCTGCTCGCGCGCCTCGCGGCCTATCACGCTCTGGAAGTCGCGCACGATCACCGGATAAGGATGCGCCCCGGCCACCGAGCCCAGGATGTAGTGGGTCGTTCGGACGTTCGTGACCCAGTCGCGCATGGCCTCGTTTATGGCATCCTTGAGCGTCTGGGAGCCGCTG
>CAYYCI010000195.1:0-7479 GCA_964470215.1 uncultured Planctomycetota bacterium | reverse complement strand
AGGGGGTGAGAGAATCGCTGTGGCTTGACACGGGCCGCCGCGGGCGTCGCGTGTGGCCCATGATTTAGGATAGGGTCCTTCCTTTGTCTTGGAAGGATTGCGCGCTTTCCGTCCTCTTGGCGAAAGCATTCTTTACCGTCTCTACGGGCCATTGCTCTCCGCGCCTGCCCTGTGTCCTCTGTGCCTCTGTGGTGAGCCCGCTGCGACGCGGGGCGGGGGCGCTTCAATTGAACTATCAGGGAGCGTGAGGGGCCATCGGGGCGTTGACGAACGTCAACATGGCGTTGACGTTCGTCAACATGACGGATGTATAAGAGCGGCAATGGCTTGGGCTGAAAATAGGGAAAGACGCCGAATTCACATGTTGACGCGCGTCAACATCGTCGCCCGCGCTTGCGCGCGGCCCGCAAAACCGTGCGCGAGCGGAAACTGCAAGCCTTCTCTACCACTTGGGTTACGAAAACGGATTTCTCGGGCGGCGCGGCGCTCGGCCGGCACGGAATTTGCAACTCTTACCGCCTTTCGGAGGGTTTGAGGAGACCTCAGATGAAAAAGCTATGCATATTCCTGGCGGCCTTGCTGCTGTGTTCCGCCCCCGCCGGGGCCTACATCGTGTGGGTGACCGAGAACACGAACGGCTCGAATCCGCCGAACCCCGACGACGTTGCCTGGGCCGAACTTCTGGCCGACAACGGCTACACGGTCTGGCGCCGGGCGGACCTGAAAAGTCTGGATGCGGGGAAGATAGCCGACCTCAATGCTGCGGAGCTGGTGATCGTCAGCCGCGACACCAGCAGCGGCGACTATGTCCAGGGCACCGAGGTGAACGACTGGAACGGCATCACCACCCCGTTGATCCTGCTCAATCAGTATCTGTCGCGGAGCAACCGCTGGAAGTGGTTCAATGGCGGAAGCACCGGCGGCTCCGCCTCCCCGACCCTCGAGGCCGCTGACCCGGCACATCCGATTTTCGACGGGGTCGCGCTCGACCCCAGCAACCAGGTGGCCTTCGCCACGAGCAACACCCCGGTGGGGAACACCACTGGGGTGGGCAACGGCACGCTGCTGGCCAGGGACCCGGGCAATAACCGGCCCCGCATAGTGCTGTGGAACACAGGGACGGAGTTCTACGGCGGCTCGGGCCAGGTGGCGGGTGGCCCGAGGATGTTCTTTGGCGCGGGGGTCAATGGCAACAACCCCAAGAGCGCGCTGAACCTGACGCCCGAAGGCGAGCAGATATTCCTCAACGCCGTTGACTTCCTGACGGCGGGACCACCGCCGCCCGCTCCGACGACCTACAGCCAGGCGGTCCTCGCCGACGAGCCGGTGGCCTACTGGCGGCTGAACGAGACGTCCGGCCCGACCGCTAACGACCTGGGGATTGCGGGTGCGGACGGGACCTATGTGGGCGCCGTGGGCTTCAGCGCGCCCGACCTCATCCAGCTCGAGGACGACGCCGCGGTGGCGCTCAACGGCACCGACGCCCGGGTGAACATCCCCGACAGCCCGCTCATCAACACTGGCGGCCCGTATGTGGCCAAGACGGTCGAGTTGTGGTTCAACGCCAACGACGTCCAGAGCCGCCAGGTGCTCTACGAGCAGGGCGGCTTCACCCGCGGCATCAACATCTACATCGAGAACGGCATGCTCTACATGGGCGCCTGGAACCGCGCCGAGACCGCCTGGGACCCCATCTTCGTCAGCACACCCATCGAGGCCAACGCCACGTACATGGTGGACATGGTCCTCGACGGGGTGTCCAACGGCCTCACCGGCACGATCATGGGCTACCTCAACGGCCAGCCGTTCGACACCAAGTCGGGCGTCTCAATGCTCTGGGCGCACGGCGACGACGGGGCGATCGGGGCCATGCGCCAGAACTGCGTCCTGGCGGACGGCACGAACGTCGGCGGCGGCGGCCTGTGGTTCGACGGCATCATAGACGAGGTGTCGCTCTACAATGTGGCCCTCACCCCGGAGCAGGTCGCGTTCCACTGGCAGATGGCCTACATCCCCGAGCCGACGACCTGCGGGCTGCTCGGCTGCGCGCTTTTGCTGCTGGCCCGCAGGCGCCGCCGCTCGGCCTGACGCCAATCCTCCTGTGAAATAGTTCGGCCCCGGGCCTTGCGAGGCCCGGGGCTTTCGTGTTCTTCGCTGCTCGCCTTGCGCTTGTCCCGAAGCCGGGCCATCGGTACAATCGGCCCGGAGACCCACGATGGCGACGGCGACAGTGCGCAAACCAATGGCTCCGGCGAGCCGCCGATGCATCGTCATCCGCGGGGCGGCCGAGCACAACCTCAAGAACATCAACCTCGAGATTCCCCGCGACAAGTTAGTGGTCATCACGGGGCTGAGCGGTTCGGGGAAGAGTTCGTTGGCCTTCGACACCCTCTTCGCCGAGGGCCAGCGGCGCTATGTCGAGAGCCTCTCGGCCTACGCCCGCCAGTTCCTCGAACAGATGGAGAAGCCGCGCGTGGAGACCATCGAGGGCCTCCCGCCGACCATCTCGATCGAGCAGCGCACCGGCGGGGCCAACCCACGCTCGACCGTGGCCACCACCACCGAGGTTTACGACTACCTCCGCCTCCTCTACGCCCGCGTGGGGCAGCCCCATTGCCCTTCCTGCGGCCGCGAGATAAGCCAGCAGACGCCCGAGCAGATCGTGGACGCGGTCCTGGCTCTCCCGCGCGGCCTGCGGGTGATGGTCCTGGCGCCGATGGTCCGCGGGCGCAAGGGCGAACACCGCGAGGTCTTCGAGCGCGTGGCGCGCGAGGGCCTCGTCAGAGTCAGGGTGGATGGAGAAGTCCACCCGGTCGAGGAGCCGCCGAGGCTCGACAAGCGCCGGAACCACACCATCGAGGCGGTCGTGGACCGCCTCGTGGTGGACGAGGGCCAGCGCTCGCGGTTCCACGACTCGGTCGAGACCGCGCTGGCCCTCGGCGACGGCCTCGTGGTCGTCTCGCGGGGCACCGGCGACGGCTGGCACGACGTCCTCTACAGCCGCCACTACGGCTGCCCCGACTGCGGGGTGAGCATCGAGGAACTCGAGCCGCGCCTCTTCTCGTTCAACAGCCCCTACGGGGCGTGTCCCGAATGCGACGGGCTCGGTTCGGCGCTGGAGTTCGACCCCGACCTGATCGTGCCGGACAGGTCGCTCTCGCTGGAGGAGGGGGCGATCCACGCCTGGCGACGCGGCGAGGCGCTCTCGGCGTGGTACAACCGCGCGCTCGCCAGGTTCTGTCGCGATTTCGGCGTCTCGCCGAAGACCCCCTTCCGCAAGCTCCCTGCGGCCATCCGCCGCATCCTGCTCCACGGCACCACTGCGGCCGACGAGGCGAAGTTCGGGGCCTCGTTCCGCGGGGTCATCCCCGACCTGGCCCGGCGCTTCGCGCGGACCGACAGCAACTCGGTCAAGGCCCGCCTGATGGGCTACATGAGCGAGTTGCCGTGTCCCGCCTGTGGCGGCGCGCGCCTGAAGCCCGAAGCGCGGGCAGTGACGGTCGGCGGTCTGGCCATCCACGAACTGGCCAGGCTCTCGGTCGCCGACGCCCTCGAGTTCCTCGAGGGACTCGTCTTCCCGCCAGAGCAGGAGGCAATCGCGCGGCCCATCCTCAAGGAGGTCACCCAACGCCTGCGGTTCATGGTGGACGTCGGGGTGGGGTATCTGACGCTTGACCGCGCGAGCGCGACCCTGGCGGGTGGCGAGGCCCAGCGCATCCGCCTGGCCACCCAGGTCGGCTCCGGGCTGGTCGGGGTGTGCTACGTTCTGGACGAGCCGACCATCGGTCTCCACCAGCGCGACAACGCGCGCCTGATCGCCACCCTGCGCCGCCTCCAGAGACTCGGCAACACGGTCATCGTGGTCGAACACGACGAACAGACCATTCGCAGCGCCGACCACATCATAGACCTCGGCCCTGGCCCGGGGGCCCACGGCGGCCGGGTCGTCGCTCAGGGGACCCTTGACGACATCGTGGCGAGCCCGGAGTCGTTGACGGGGAAGTACCTCTCGGGCCAGTTGACCATCGAGCCGCCCCGGCAACGCCGCTCCCTCTCGAAGAAGAAGGCCCTCGTGGTCCGCGGCGCCCGCGCCAACAACCTCAAGAACATTGACGTCGCCATTCCCCTCGGGGGCCTGGTGTGTGTGAGCGGAGTGAGCGGCTCGGGAAAGAGCACTCTGGTCAACGACATCCTCTACCGCGCGCTGATGCGCCACTTCTACGCCAGCCGCGCCAAGCCGGGCGACCACGACCGCATCGAGGGGGTCGAACTGATTGACAAGGTGATAATGATCGATCAATCGCCCATCGGGCGCACCCCGCGCTCGAACCCGGCCACCTACACGAAGGTCTTCGACACGATCCGCCGTCTCTTCGCCTCGCTGAAGGACTCGCGCGTGCGCGGCTACAAGCCCGGCCGATTCAGTTTCAACGTCCCGGGGGGCCGCTGCGAGGCGTGCGAGGGACAGGGCACCAAGCGGATCGAGATGCACTTCCTGCCCGACATCTTCGTCACCTGCGAGGCGTGTAAGGGCCGACGCTACAACCGCGAAACCCTCGAGATTCGCTACCACGGGAAGAACATCGCCGACGTGCTCGAGATGCAGGTCGAGGAGGCGCTTGAGTTCTTCTCCGCGTTCCCAAAGACCAGGCGCATCCTCCAGACCCTCTACGACGTCGGCCTCGGCTACATTGCCCTCGGCCAGTCCTCCACCACCCTCTCCGGCGGCGAGGCCCAGAGGGTGAAACTGTCGGCCGAACTGGCCAAGGTCGCCACGGGCAACACCCTCTACATCCTCGACGAGCCGACCACCGGCCTCCACTTCGCCGACATCTCCCGCCTCCTCGAGGTGTTCAACCGCCTGGCCGACCGCGGGAACACCCTCCTGGTGATCGAACACAACCCGGACGTGATCAAGTGTGCCGACTGGATAATAGACCTCGGCCCCGAGGGAGGGGATGAGGGAGGGAGGATTGTGGCCGAGGGGCCGCCGGAGGCCATCGCGGCCGAGCCACGCTCCCACACCGGTCGGGTCCTGGCCCGCTACCTGGGCAAATAAAAAGGGCGCCGGCAGGGGCGGCTGCCGGCGCCATCGGTCAGGAGGCAGTGGGCGTGTGGCTCGCTGCTATGGCCGGGCGTCAAGCCCATTCGCGCGGGTGGGGAGCCGCGCGTCGTTGCCAACGGGCGGGCCGCTGTGCCCGCCCCCGGAATCTCCACACCCAGCCACCGCTGGGGGGCGCCCGGCCGGCGCCGCCGGGCCGCTCTGGATGGTCGCCTCGGTTCCGCTGGACCGCGAGGCCCGCCGCGCGTCCTCGATCGCCACACGAGGGAAACCCCGCGCCTCGGCGCGGGCCGCGCTCTGAACCCCTTGGCTCGACCGGGGCTCCCACCGTCCTATTGCGCGGGGGGCGCCGTCGGTGTGTCCCCGCGCGTTCAAGAAAGCCTGGCTCGGCCACTCACGCTACTGCGCCAGGCTGTTGTTCCTCCTTCGCCGTTAGGTGCGTTGGCCTGGCGACGCCCGGCAGCGGGGGAACCGGAGGAGAGGGAGGATGCCGTAGGTCCACGGCGCTGGGGGCCGTCGCCGCGCATTGTCAATCGAGCGGGCACGCTTGCCGCCGAACGCGCCAGGCCAACTTGCCAGGGCCACGTCCCAGGGTTTGCGCGTGTGCGGGTCTTCGCATCAGTTTTTTTTCCCGCATCGCCTGTCTCATCAAGCAACCGCCGTGCCGTTCGAGGCTCCCTCAAGGAGAATCCTTCGCCGCGACGGGAACGCGACCGCGGGCGCCCGTTCATAACTATCGCAACGGCAAAGACGTGCACCCACGGAACGCGCCGGCCGCGTCCGGTCGCCCTCCGCGCCGGCCTCGATCCGGGCACACAGTGCTTGTGTCAAAGTCGAGTACAACCACGGGGCACTCCGCCGTGCGTCGCTTCCCTCCTTAGCCTAACGCTTTGTGCTGCTGCAACTTAGATCGTTCAAGACATTGACACCGCCGAGGAGACCTAGCCCGGTCCGCCGACGCGCCGAGGGCCGCGACACCCCAAGTCTCGACCCGCCCAGTGCTTGTGTGGCCGGCGAGCCACGCTTCCCGTGGAGGCATCGCGCCACGACTTTGACACCGCCGGGCGCCGCGACGAGGCAGCGCGAAACGACACTCGCGAACGCCAACGTTCGGTCGGGCTCTGCCGCGAAGAAGGAAGGGGCCGCTGGCGTTTGGAACTGCCGCAAAGTTGGTGGTAGAATTGAAATGGGCAAAGATCGGTGTGTCACGGTAACGGAACTGGCAAGGATGTCTGACGACCAGAAGCCGCTGTGTCGGGCTTGCGGCGCCGAGTTGACCGGCAAGGACGTTTACGAGGGCATGTGTAAGGCGTGCCGCGAGGAGGCCATCCTCGGCTCCTCGCCGGAAAAGCAGGTTGAGGCCAGACCCCGACCTCGCAGGGACAAGCCAGCGGTCGAGGTGCCGGAGGGCGCGATCGCGCTCGAGACCGATGTTGATGTCGAGGCGGACACCCGCGAACTGGGCGTGAAGGCCGAGGCGCCGCCCGAGCCGGTGGCCGCGGCGCCTCGGCCGGAGCACCGACCAGCTCCGGAACCCGCCTCAGAGGAGGCGGCGCGGACGCGTTCCCCGTTCTCGCTCATACCGGAAGTCGGCGACGGCCCGGCCATCCCCCTCGCGCCCACCGATGACGAGACGACGACGAAACCGACGCCGAAAGATGCCTCGCCAGATGTCGGCAACTCCGAGGTCGGGTTCCTCGAGCCACGCCTTGTGCCCGAAGCGCCCGAGCCTCCGGCCCAGCCCCCCCCCGAGGCGAGGGGTGAGGTGGCGACTGCTCCTCCACCCCCACCAGCAGTCACCGAGGAACCGGAGCCTGTGGCGGAGAAAGCGCCCGCGCCCGAACCCCGCCCGGAACCGAGCGCGGCGAGCAGGACCCAGACCCCGAGGCTTGCTCTCGACATCGAGGGTCAGTTGGCCCAGTTGCGGCCCCTGTTGGTCGAACTCAGCGCCGAGGTGCGGTCGGTGCGCGAGAGTCTAGGCCGCGCTCAGGCCTCTCAGCCGCGGCCCATCGCCTTCGGCTTCAAGGCGTTTTTCGGGTTCCTGCTTGCCTTCGGGCTCACCGCCCTCGTGGCCCTCGGCATCATGGCCTTGCTCGGAGCCACTGTCTATCCGCCGGCCCTCGAGACCCTTCGCCGAATCCTCCGGGCCGTCACAGGAGGGTAATCACCGAGCCTGAGACCACGAAGGAGACCCGCGCGTAGCCTTGAAAGGGGCGGGGGCTGTGGGCTTTGGCACGCTTTTGTGCACCGTGGGTTTCCAATGCAGGCGAGAAGGAAAAGAATGCTTTGCCCAGAGAGCGCAAGGCGTTCGCCCTGCGGCGTTTCGGGACGAGGAGCCGGAGTCGGGTGCCAGCCAAGGCACTCTTTTCCTTCTCGCCTGACAACTCATTGCGGTGCAAAAAGCGTGCCAAAGCCCA
>CAYYCI010000194.1:0-7491 GCA_964470215.1 uncultured Planctomycetota bacterium | reverse complement strand
GACGCCCCGCCCACGGCACAACGGCCCCGGCTCAAAGATGAAGGCAGTGGCTCTTGCGCAGATGGAACGCCGGGACTAGGATATCGGGGGGCGGCGCGGTGAGTGGCGAGGAGATGGCCGATGGACGAGGAGCCGTTGGGGCCTGAGTTGGAGGGGTTGCTCGGGCGGGTGCGGCGCGCCTTCGAGGCCAGCAACCTCAGTTACCACGCGCTGGCCGAGCTCTGTGGCGGCAGGCCGAGCGCCAGCACGATTTTCAGAACGCTCAAGGGGCTGACGGCGCCGCGCGCGGACAACCTGTTCCGCATCGCCCGCGCGCTCGGCGCGGCGTTGGCCGAGTTGCCCGGCCGCGCCGGGTCAGCCGAGCCTGTGGTGCCGGTAGTGGCCGTCGGTCAGGCCAGCGACGGCGACCGCGAGATGCTCTTCGAGCCGGTGGCCGTCGAGGAGGCCGAGACGGTCTCGTTCAGTGGGCTGGCGGCGGTGAGGGTCGAGGGGGACTCTCTCCTGCCGATCGCGGCGCGGGGGCAGTGGATTCTTTGCGACCCGAACCTTCATCCCGACAACGCGCCGCCACACCCGGACTTCGACGCTCCAATCGCGCTGGTGCGCCTGCGCGACGGCCGCCAACTCATCAAGCGCTGGCACCACGACCGCAAGCGCAAGAAGGTGGCCCTCACGGCGGTCAACGACCGCATCCGCGACGAGCGCGGCCTCCCACTGTGCGAGGAGGTTCCCGAGCGCGCGGTGCTCGAGGCCTGGACCGTCGTCGGCGTGCGATGGTGAGGACGGGACTCAGCCGCTAGGCGTCGCGGGGCGACTAGGGCGCATACCAGAGCACCCGCCCGCTGGCGTTGCGCAGGACGAGTTCCGGGAGGTTGGTGCGTCCCTTGTACCAGCCGACCTTCGCGCTGGCCTGGCCGCTGGTCAGCAGGAGGTGTGGGAAGCCGCCGCGGATGGCGAGGGTGGCGTCGGATTTCCTGCCCACGGCGCGCAAGGTCAACCTCGGCTCGCCCTTAGCCAGGGTCCACTCGCCCAGAACCTTCCCCTTGTCGTTTACCAGGACGAACGCGCGGGCGACCACGCGGTCGGCCTGGACGACCTTTTCTTCCTTCTTGGCCTCGGCGGCCACGCCCTCGGGCCAGGGCGCCGCGCCCCGCACACATAGCCACACCAGGCACGCCGCGATGACGGTCAGGACACCTCTCGTGTAGCCGCTCATCGCCAGGCCTCCTTTCTCCTGTGTGCCCGTCGGGCTCAGCATGGCGCGCCGGCGCGGGAGAGTCAACCCTGAAGACCGCGCCGGCGACAAATCGTGGCTCTGCGGCGCCGAAGGCCCGCCCGCAGCCAAAGCGTCTCCTGTGTGGCATGGGTGGAGCGGTGGCATATAACCTGTGCCGCAGACCAGCGCGTGGGAACGTGCGCGCGGAAAACCCAAAACCGTGGCGGCCGCGCGGATTGATAGGGGCACGGCAGTGCCGTGGCCGCCGTAGGCGGGGCGTCGCGCCGCGCGAGACCCAGACGACGCTCTGCGGGCCGAGACGGCCCGCCTACAAGCGCAAAGGAGCGCCCAGAGAAAACGTCCCCGGTTTCCCGTTCTCCGCTCAGCGCAGCCAGGGGTTGGTGCGGCGTTCCTCGCCGATGGTCGTGGGCTCGCCGTGCCCGGGGAAGACGATCGCCTCATCGCCGAGTGGGAAGAGGCGCGAGCGGATGGTTGCGATCAACTCGGTGAAGTCGCCGCCGGGGAAATCGGTCCGCCCGATCCCGCCGGCGAAAAGGGTGTCGCCGCTGAAGACCATCGCCGGGGCGTCATCGCGTCGGATGATGAAGGAGAGGCCGCCGGGGGTGTGGCCGGGTGTGTGGAGGACCTCGATGGTTCGCTGGCCGAGGGGGACGGTGTCGCCTTCGGCCAGGAGGCGGTCGGGCTCGCAAGGCTCGAATGGCAGCCCGATCGTGGTGGCGAGCGCCGCGCCGCCGTCGCTCAGCATGGGTGCGTCGGCCTCGTGGATCGCGACCTCGGCACCCGGGTAGCGCCGCTTGAGCGCCGGGACCGCGGCCGTGTGGTCAATGTGGCCGTGGGTGAGGAGGATGCGGGTGGGAGTCAGGGAAGCAACACGCAGGTGTTCGGCCACAACGTCGTCGTCCCCGCCGGGGTCAATCACCACCGCCTCGTGGCCGCCGGAGGACACCAGATAGCAGCAAGCCTGGAGGGGCCCGACCAGGAGGGTTCGGACCTGGACGTCGGGTTCAGCCACGGGAGGCGAGGTACTCCTCGATGATCTGGCGGACGTCGCTGGGGGGCTTGTCCTCCCAGAGGCCGACGACCTTCCGCTCGCGCTCGGCGCTCTCGGGCGAGTCGGAGGCGTGGGCGGCGTTGCGCATCAGGTCCTCCCCATAGACCGAGCGGACGCTCCCCGCTCGGGCCTCGCGTGGGTTGGTCGTGCCGAGGCGCTCGCGAATTTTCGCTATCGCGTCCTCGCCGTGGTAGAGGAGGGCGAGGCATTTCTCCTTGCCCGGCAGGTGGCGTTCGCCGGGACTTGAGAGGCGGGCTGGGTTGCGGCCGGTCATGTACTCGACGATGCGGTTGAACTCCTGCTCGGCGTTGTGGACTTTGAGCACCTCGCCGAGTTTCTCGACGGCCTCATCGGGTATGGGGAACTCGAAGCCCTGGCTGAGGAGTTCGGCGGCCTTGCGCGCCACGTTGTCCTTGAGCCGCTCGACGAATATCTTCCGCAGCGGGGCGTAGAACTCCTCGGCCTGGGCCACCGAGAGGTGAAGGACCTTGGCCCCGACGATGAAAAGCCCGGTCTTGGCGAACATGTCCACGATGTTCCCGGGCCGCGCGCTCCCTCGGCGGAAGTTGTCGGGCTTGAGAATCACCAGTGTCGTTTCAGTCTTCGTGGCTGGGGGCAGTTTGACCGCGTGGGTGACGATCCCGCCGTCGCGGTCGGCGAACTCGGCCAGCAGCCGCAGGTGGTCGTCCATTTTCCCGGGGTCAGTGCAGACGAAGCAGGCCGGCTCGAAGTAGTGGACCCGCCCGTCGCGTTCGAGGACGAAGTCGCCGAAGGTCCCGCGGACCGTGTCCCCGCGCGGCTCGCGGGTGATCGGACCCACCGCGTCGTCCTTGAGCACCCGGATGGCGTTCTCGCCCTTGAAAAGCAGGAGCATCACCCGGTTCGAGATGCCCATCCGGTTGTTTGGCCGCAAGAAGTTGTCGCAGTAGTCCAGGAGGGCCTGTTTGACCGGCTCGCTTATCTCCTGCCGCTTGAGGAGGTCCTTGTAGGCATCCACGAATTCGTCGCTGGGGGCCACCATCCGCGCGGCCACGAGGTTCAGGTCGGCTATTAGTAGGCGACTGATGATCCCCCCCGTGCGGCTTTTCAGGAGGCTGTATGGTGTGATCATCGCATAGGCGAGTTCTTCGGCCAAGGCGAAGCCCCTTTGTGGCATTGGGTTCGAGCGCAATTCTACCCACCCGGCGCACGGGAGTCAATCGCCGCGCGTCCCTCATCCACCAAGGGACACGAGGGCCACGAAGGAATGGTTTACTCACTGGCCCGCGTTTATCTGCGGTTCCGCGTTCGCCGCGGCACGAGACGGTTTTTTTCACCGCAGAGAACGCTGAGACCGCGGAGAAACCGCGGAGAGCCAAGACAAAGAATCAGAGCAACCATCGGATGTCCAACCAGTCTGGTAACACCGTGGCTCGGGCCGGCTTTCGGTCAGGAGTGTGGTTATTGGGATTTGGTGCTTGGTGCTTGTTTGTGATTTGTGATTTGGTGCTTGGGAATTCCCGCCACCAGGCGCGGCGCCGACGCCCCGCCCACATACAGTTCTTTCACCGCGGAGGACCCGGTGCGGGCACGAAAACTCTGGAACTCTCTCCGCGCTCCCTGCGGTCTCCGCGGTGCACTACTCCGGCCTCTTGCCTCGGCGCCGGCCCTGGCATGACCGGAGGCTCGTAGGGGCATGCCGCGGCGTGCCCGCGAGTCTCGCCCTGCGAAGGCCACAGGGATGGCTGCCAACAAAGACCACTGCGGCACGCCTACGAGAGCGCGAGAGACGAGGCGCGATCGGCTCCTCGACTTGTGAAAAGAAAGGCCCGTCCAGAAAGACCTGCCATTCGGGAGGCGAGGTTGAAGAAAAACATGCTCTTGACGCCCAGGGCGAGCGGCGCTATAAGCGAGAGGGCACTGAGGGTGGGGAGGAGATGGCGAAAGGAGCACCGCGATGAGGGTCGGGGAGAACCGCATCAATGGTGGTTCGGCTTGCTGCGGATGTCGGCGCGAGGGCGACCTACAGGGCGTCTCGCGACGGGACTTCATGGAGGTGGTGGGCGGCGCGGCGCTGGTGGGCCTCTCGTGGTCGGCGCTGCGGGCCGCAGGGGCCGAGGCGGCTCCTCCACCGGAGCGCAAGCCCCTTGTCGTCAAGCCCCTCTTGGCCTACAGCACCTATCGCCGACGCAACCAGACCAGTTGGCGAAACTGGGGCGGGGTGGAGACACAACAACAAGCCGATGCCGAAGCCGCCAGGATAAACCGCGAACTGGGCGAACTGAAGAAGCGGGCCGATTTCCCGCTCGATTTTCTGCCTCTCGCCGCGAGTCGTTCAGGCAACGAGGCCGCCAACGCCGTCCAGGCCGCCAAGGCCGACGCCTTCCTCCTCTACGCCGCCGCCGGGCCTACTCCTCAGGCCATCGAGGCGGCGCTCCGACTCGCCAAGCCCGTCATCGTTTTCGTCAGGCATCGCTCCGGGCCGCTCTACCTGTGGTACGAGATAATCCACCCCCGCTATCTCCGCGCCCACTCCGACCGCCTGGCAAAGAAGGGTATTGACTACGAGGACGTGGTGGTGGACTCTCAGGAGGAGGTCCTCTGGCGGCTTCGTGCGCTCTGCGGGCTGAAGAACACGGTCGGCTCGCGGATCGTGGCCATCGGCGGAGCGGGCGGCTGGGCACACGGCGAGGCACCTAAACTGGCTCAGGACCGCTGGAAACTCGACATCCACTCCGTGCCCTATCCCGAACTCGGGAAACTGATCGCGGCAGCCGACGCCGACAAGGCCGCCACCGCGCTGGCGCGGGAGCGCGCCGAACGCTATCTGAAGGACGAGGGGGTCAAACTCGAGACCGAGCGCGGCTTCGTCGAGCGGTGCTTCCTCCTCGACCAGGTCTTCCGTGGCATCATGGCGAAGGTCGGGGCCAAGGCCATCACCGTGAACGCCTGCATGGGCACGATAATGCGGGTGGCAAGGACCACGGCTTGCCTGACCCTCTCGACCCTCAACGACGACGGCTACCTGGCATTTTGCGAGAGCGATTTCGTCGTCATACCCGCTGGCATCCTGATGGGCAACATCACCGGCCATCCGACCTTCCTGCACAACCCGACCTATCCCCACGATGGGATCATTACCCTGGCACACTGCACGAGCCCGAGGAAGATGGATGGCAAGAGCCTCGAGCCTGTGCGGATCGTCACCCACTACGAGAGCGACTACGGGGCCGCGCCGAAGGTCGAGATGCGCAAGGGCCAGCAGATAACGAGCATCATCCCTGACTTCGAGGCCAAAGTCTGGCATGGGCTGACCAGCGAGATCGTCGAGGCGCCCTTCTACCCCATCTGCCGAACCCAGATCGAGGCCCGCTACCAGGTCTCCGACCAGACCCTGGCCGAGGCGATGCGCGGCTTCCACTGGATGACCGTCTATGGCGACTACCTCCGCGAGGCAGGTTATGCCCTCAAGCGAACATCAATCGCCTGGAAGACCCTGGCCTGACACCCGCGCGGCACTCCGTGCCCATCCGTGTCAGTCCGTGTCAGTCCGTGTTCGTCCGTGTCCATCGCACAAAGGAGGCTGAAGCATGACAGAGCCGGTCAATCGCAGGCAGTTCATGGGAGCAGCGGCGGCGGGCCTGGCATTCGGCTCGCTCGTCGGCCCGCGCCTGGGCTTCGGGGCAGCCGAGCCCGATTGGGCCGCGCCGCTGCCCACGCCGAAAATCTACAAGGTTTTCGTCGGCCGCACAGGGGGAATCTATTTGTCCAGGCCGCACGTTGAGATCGAGAAGTTCAACAAGCACCTCGCGGCGCTGGAGAAGAAACTCAACGTCCAGTTCATCGGCGGCGACCTGATCCCGCCGGCGAAAATCGACGACGTGGCCGAGAAACTCAAGAAGGCCGACGGGGCCATACTCTTCCACCTCTCCGGCCACGGCGGTGGCGCACCCGTCCTCGGGAAACTCATCCAGGTCGGCCTCCCGACCGCCGTCTTCTCCCAGCCCTTCAGCGGCCACGGCTGGATGTACTTCCCCGCCTGGCAGAAGGCCGGCCACAAGGTCGTCCTCCTGCCGACGAGCGACTGGGGGGAACTGGACCGCATCGTCGCCCTGATGCGGGTGCCGGTGTGGATGCGCCACACCCGCATCCTGCGCGTCGGCGGCCCGCGGGGAACCGCCGCGGCCTGTGATGCCAAGAAGGTCAAGGAACGCCTCGGCAGCGAGGTGATCACCATCCCCAACAGCGTGGTAATGGCCGCCCACAAGGCCGTGCCGCTCGAAGAGGCCCGCGCCGAGGCAGAAAACTACTGGATAAGCAAGGCCAAGAAAATCGTCGAGCCCAAGAAGGACGAGATCGTCAACTCCGCCCGCCTCTACCTGGCGATGAGGAATCTGATGAAGGAACACGGCGCCCGCGCCACCGCCAGTTCCCACTGCATGGGCGCGCCGGCCAAGTGTTGCCTCACCTACTCGAAACTCAACGACCTGGGCCTCGTGGGCGCCTGCGAGGGCGACGCCGATTCCACCCTCACCATGCTCCTCTTCCGCTATGCATTCGGCGTCCCGGGCTTCATCTCCGACCCCGTCTTCGACACATCCCAGAACGCCCTCATCCACTTCCACTGCACCTGCGCCACGAAGATGGACGGCCCGGCCGGCAAGCGCCTCCCATTCACCATCCGCACCCAGAGCGACAGCAACCGCGGTGTCTCCCTCGACGTCGAACAGCGCATCGGGCAGGTCGTCACCTGCGCCAAACTCGTCAACCTCGACACCATGCTCATCTCCCGGGGCGAAATCTTCAAAATCACCCACGACGAACTCGGCTGCCGCACCCAGTTCTGGACGCGCGTCCGCGACGCAAGAGCCTTCTTCATGAACTGGGGAGCCGGCGTCCTCAAGGGCGGCACCATGACCCTCCTCCACCGCGACGTCTTCTACGGAGACCACATCACCGACATCCGTCACCTCGGAACCCTCATGGGCTTCAAGGTCATCGAGGAAGGCTGATACGCACTGGCGGGTGGGACACCCGCCAGTGACCCCGGACCGTAGGCGGGTCGTCTCGGTCCGCGTCGGGCACAGGCGGGAAAGCCTGTGCCACCGACACTTCGTCCTCAATCTCCACCACGTCCGTGGCACGGGTCGGGGTGAGAAAGGCTGGGGCTGTGGGCTTTGGCACGCTTTTTGCACCGCAATCAATTGCCAGGCGAGAAGGAAAA
>CAYYCI010000193.1:0-7501 GCA_964470215.1 uncultured Planctomycetota bacterium | reverse complement strand
AAAGGCGGAACTACAAACCATCTCGAAAGGCCGCCTAAAGGCGGAACTACAAACCGTCCCGAAAGACCGCCTAAAGGCGGAACTACAAACCATCTCGAAAGGCCGCCTAAAGGCGGAACTACAAACCATCCCGTCCTGACGCCTGATTTCGGCAACACGCCCTACCGGCCTTGACACCCTGGCCGACATGTGGAATCTGAAGGGGCGGAGCAGCGACGGAGAAGAACATGGCAGGCAAACTCGCGCTGACAGTCGCGCTGTTGGCTCTCGTGATTTCTGGCAAGGTGTCGGGAGAGGAGAGGATGGCCGAAGTCCCGCGCTGGAACGCATACGAGGTCCGTCTGGAGAGTTCGCGCGGTTACCCGAATCCCTTCTGGGACGTGACGACGACTATTTCGTTTGCCTCGCCCGGTGGCAAAGAACACCGCGTCGAGGCATTCTGGGACGGCGGGAGGACCTGGCGGGCGCGGTTCGCGCCCGACGAGGTGGGCAAGTGGACCTGGCGGAGCGTGTGTTCGAACAAGTCGGATCACGGTCTCCACGGGCGCAAGGGCTCCTTCAAGTGCGTTCCCTACAGTGGCGAGAACCCTCTCTACCTGCACGGCCCGCTCAGGGTCTCGAAGAACCGCCGTTACCTCGTCCACGCCGACGGCACACCGTTCCTCTGGCTCAGCGACACCGCCTGGAACGGGGTCCTGCGGGCGAGGGAGGCCGACTGGGAACGCTACCTCGTCATTCGGCGCGAGCAAGGCTTCACCGCCGTCCAATTCGTCGCCACCCAGTGGCGCGGGAGCACCGCCGACCCCAGGGGGCAGAAAGCATACCGCGGAAAGCGACACATCGAACTCAACTACGAATTCTTCCAGCGACTCGACCCGAAGGTGTCGGCGGTGAACGCCCACGGTCTGGTGGCGGCGCCCGTCATCCTCTGGGCTCTGACCGAGTCGGACCCTGGTCGCGCCCTGCCGGAAACAGATGCCATTCGCCTGGCTCGCTACATCGTGGCTCGCTGGGGCGCCTACAACGTGGTGTGGTTCCTCGGCGGCGACGGCCACTACACTGGCGAGAACGCGCCCCGATGGCACAGGATAGGCCGTGCCACCTTCGCCGACCGCCACGACCGCCTGGTGACCATGCATCCCTGTGGACTCAGTTGGATAGCCCCCGACTTCCGCCAGGAGCCGTGGTTCGACTTCATCGGCTACCAGAGCGGCCACGGCGACGCTCCGCGCCACCTGAAATGGCTGGCCACCGGGCCGCCAGCCACCGGCTGGCAAAGCGAGCCGCCGAGACCGGTGATCAACCTCGAGCCGAACTACGAGGGCCATCCCGCCTACCACAGCAAGCGCCCGTTCACGGCGGCAGATGTCCGCCGCGCCGCCTACTGGAGCCTCCTCAACGCACCGACTGCGGGGGTGAGTTACGGGACGAATCCCATCTGGGTGTGGGCCTATCGCACCCGTGTGCCCGAAGGCCACGCCAGCATCGGCCCAGTCCAGGTCTGGCACCACGGTCTCCGCTTGGCGGGCATCGAGAGCATGACCGTCCTGAAACGGGTCTTCGACGGCCTGCCGTGGTGGAAGCTCTGGCCGGCGCAGGATTGCCTGGTCGCCCAACCCGGCCGCAAGGAAGTGAGCCGATTCGTGGCCGTGGCAAGAACCACCGACGGCAAGCACCTCCTGGCCTACACGCCGAAGGGCGGAACCATTCGCATCCGCACCGAGACGGTGGCCCTGCCCGCCACCGCGTCCTGGATAGACCCGCGAACGGGGAAGAAGACGCCGGTCCGCGCGCTCGGCCGCGGCAAGACCGCCAGCTTCCAAACCCCTGACCAACGCGACTGGCTGCTCCTGATCGCCCCAGCGGGAGATTAGGACGGCGGTTGGCGGGGCACGACTCGCGCTTGACTTGCAGCCAACGGCGCGGCAATATGATGGCCGCAGATGGCGGAGGGCCAGTCCAGGCCACGGGAAAAGAAAGGAGGCGCGGCATGGGGAAGCGACTGAGCCTGCTCGCCTTGGCGGTCGTTGTCTTCGCGACACTGCTCGGCGTGGGCTTTGCCGGCGAGGCCAAGAAACAGAAGCCACCGCGCAAGAAGCCCGAGCCGATCAGCGTGGATGACTACCTGGCGGCAATAAACGAACTCAACGAGATCGCGGCCACGCTCAGCGGGCCGGACGGCGCGGCCAAACTCGACGAACTCCGCAAGCGCGCCGAGGCGGCATTGAAGAAACTCGGACAGGGCGCGAGCCGAATCAAAAGGGCCCTCGAGGCCCCCGACGCCCCGGCTCTGGCCAAGGAACTCAAGATGTTCGCCTACAGGTCCCTCATCGGCAAACTCGCCTACCAGCGGCGGGCGCTCATCCAGAGCAAGCCGGAACTCAAGCAGGAATACGCACAGTTCGTCGAGCGCCAGAAGCAGATCGAGAAAGACCGCCAGGCCTTCTATCAGAAACTCCGCACTGCCTCCCCCGACATTGACAAACTCGAGAAGGTCCTCGCGGAGCTCAAGGCGCAGCAAGAAAAAGAGCGCAAGGCGGAGGCTGAAAAGCGCAGGAAAGCGCGAGAGAAGAAAAAGTAAGAAACACGACGGTTCAATCGTCACAGGTCTTCATAGGGGGCAGCGTCGCCGCTGGCGGCGCTGTCTCCCATTAGGGGCTCGAGTCCCATGCCGTGGGTCTGAACCCCGCGGCGTCTGCCCGCTCTGCGAGCAAGGGTAGCGATGAAGGCACTGGTCACTGGCGCGACCGGCTTCGTCGGCAGCCACCTGGTCGAAAGGCTCCTGGCCGACGGCCACGAGGTGGTCGCCACGCTCCGCCCGACCAGCGACCCCCGCTGGCTCGAGGGCCTTCCGGCCGAGCGGCGGGTCGCCTCGCTCGATGACCCCGAAAGCCTGCGTCGGGCAGTGGAAGGCGCCGAGTGGGTCTTCCACGTGGCCGGTCTGACCCGCGCGCGCTCCGAGCGCGTCTACATGGCCACCAACGCCGAGGGCACCCGGCGTCTCCTCGAGGCGGCAGCCGAGGCGAGGAGCGTCCAGAGGTTCATCTACGTCAGCAGCCTGGCGGCGGCCGGGCCTTCGGCCGACGGGCGCGCGCTGGTCGAGGCCGACGAGCCACGTCCCCTGCCCGGCTACGGCGCGAGCAAACTGGCGGGAGAGCGGGCCGTCGCGGAATTCGCCGACCGACTGGCCGTGGCCATCGTGCGCCCGCCGGCGATCTACGGGCCGCGCGACAGGAATTTCACCTCGCTCTTCCGCGCCGCGCGGCGCCTGGGCATCGCCCCGGTCGTTGGCGACAAGAACAAGAAACTAACCCTCGTGTATGTCGGCGACCTGGTCGAGTGTCTCGTCCTGGCAGCCGGGAGCGAAAGGGCAGTCGGCCAGACCTATTTCGTCGGCAGTGGCACCCACACCTGGGCCCAGGTGGTCGAGGCTCTCTCCCGCGCCCTCGGCAGAACCGTCAGAGCCTTCCGTATCCCGAAGCCCCTCGCCGTCCTCGCCGGCGAACTCGGCGAGTTGAAGTGGACCCTCACCCGGAAGCCTCAGATTCTCTGTCGCAGGAAGGTTCGCGATCTCCTCCAGCCCCATTGGGTCTGCTCGTGGGAGAAGGCCCAGGCGCATCTTGGCTACCGGCCAGCGACGGGCCTCGAGGACGGCCTGCGGCGCACCGCTCGCTGGTACGAGGAGCAAGGCATGCTATGACGGGCTGGCCGCCAGTTCGGCGGAGATGTCCCGCAGCTCGTCCACCATGGCCTCGGAGAGGGCCACCCGGGGGACCTTTCGCTGCCCGCCCAGGCGACCGTGGCGCCTGGCCCACTCGTAGAAGGTTCCGCTGGCGAGCGCGACCACCTCGGGCGGCCTCATGGCGAAGTCGCGCTGGCGGTGGATCTTGTAATCGAGGTTCTTCTCGATCAGCGCGTCGTCCAGGTGGGCGGCGAAATCGCCGAGGGGCGCGGGCGAGCCATCGAATTCCACCAGCCACAGGTGGGCGCCCCGGGGGTCGTCCCCTTCGGGCAATAGCGGCGCCACGGTGAAATCGCTCACCAGGGCGCCCGTGGCTCGCGACGCCGCGGTCGCCGCCATCTCCAGTTCCTCGACGATGACGTGTTCGCCGAAGGTGTTGAGCGCCAGGCGCGTTCGCCCTGCGACCACTATCTTCGGCGGACGCAGAGAGGTGAAGCGGACGATGTCGCCCACGTCGTATGCCCAGATGCCCGAGACGGTGGTGAGGAGGACGGCGTAGGGCTTGTCGAGCTCCACTTCCCCGACCGTCAGCCTGGTGGGGTTTTGGCTTTCCAGTTCGTCGGGTGGGACGAACTCGAAGAAGGCGCCGCTGTCGAGTTCCAGTTGCATGCTCGGGTCGCCCTGTTCGCGCTGGATGGCGTTCAGGCCCCCTTCGGACGACGAATAGGTGTCCACGTAGGCGAGCGGGCGTCCGACGAGGGACTCGAACTGGGCGCGATAAGGCTCGAAGGCCATCCCGAAATGGATGAAGGCCTTCAGTTGCGGCCACACCTCGGCCACGCATCTCGCCCCGCTCACCTCGAGGAGCCGAAGAAAGAGCAGCAGGGTCCAGGAGGGCAGGCCGGCGACGACGGTCACCGGGCTTCGCTGGTAGCGTTGGCAGATGGCCTCGACCTTCGCCTCCCAGTCGGTCATGGCCGCCACGTCGCGTTCGGGCAGACGGTAGCGCCAGGCCAGCCGGGGGATGTGGAGGGCCATGATGCCGCTGGAGTCGCCCACGAGGCAGGCTCCCCGTCGCTCGAGGGTCGTGCAGCCGCCGAAGTAGAGGGTCTTGCCGGCGAAGATATCTCCCTCGGCCTGTTTCTGGCAAAGTCCGAGAAGGGTCAGGGCGGAGCGGAAGTTGGCTCGGATCGACTCGCGGGTTACGGGGATTGCCTTGCAGGTCTCGGCGGTGGTGCCTGATGAGAGGGCGAAGTAGGGGACGTGGCCCGGCCAGCAGATGTTGCGCTGGCCCTCGAACGCGCGGTGCCACAGGGGCGCCATCTCCTCGTAGCGGCAGACCGGCACGGCGCGCTGGTAGTCCCCGACCGAGCGAACCGTCTCGAAGCCGTGGCGCCGCCCCCACAGCGTCCCTCGCGCCCGGTGCACAAGCGACAGTAGCAGGCGCTCCTGGGTTCCGAGAGGGTCAGCCAGCGCCCTTGCCACCTGGCGAAGACGCCAGCCAGCCGCAGCGCGAACCACCCGACGAACCATAGCCGAACCTCCTCCGGGCTCCGATGATATTCTTATGGGCTTCCCTGGGCAACCGGCATTGGCACGGTGGGCATGCCGGCTTGCAGCGTCGGGCGCCGCCCGGTAAACTTCGCGTTGGAAAGGCCAGATATGTCCGTACGCTTTCAAACCTTGATCAGCGGGAGTTCGGGGAATTCGCTCCTTCTGGCCGGGCGCCACACGCGGTTGCTGGTGGATGCTGGCTTCCGCTCGATGCGGCAGTGCCGCCAGTTGCTGGCCGAATGGCTCGAGAGCCTCGACGCGGTGGTGCTCACCCACCTGCATTCCGACCACGTGAGCCACTGGGCGCTGCGGGTGTTCGAGGAAGCGGGGATTCCTGTGTTTGTCCATGGTCCGGATGCTGACCTCCTGGCAGAGAAGCATTTCGGAGGCAGGAGTTTTCATCATCTGCGGCTGGTGGGTTTCGAGGACGGT
This sequence comes from uncultured Planctomycetota bacterium, assembly GCA_964470215.1. Classification (GTDB taxonomy): domain Bacteria; phylum Planctomycetota; class PUPC01; order DSUN01; family DSUN01; genus CAYYCI01. The sequence goes on along the minus strand of CAYYCI010000193.1, from coordinate 1,833 downwards.
GGTTTCCACATCGGGGAGTTCTACGTCCGGCCGTTCGAGGTCCCTCACTATCCCGGGATGGCGACATTTGGCTTCCGGATGAGTTTCTCGGCGCTGGGCGAGGAACACCACGTGGTAACCGCCTCGGACCTCAGCGACTGGCGCAAGGTCTGGCGCTGGTTTCGCAATGCCGACCTGCTCTGTGTCGAGGCCAATCACGACCCGCAGTTGTTGGCCCTGAACTGGAATCCGAATTCGCTTTACCACCTGAGCAACCAGGACTGCGGGCGCCTCGTGCGCCAGGCTCTCCGCAAGAGCCGTTATCTGCCCGGCGCGGTCGTGCTGGCTCATCTCAGCGATGAACGCAACACTCCGGAACTGGCGACCACGGCGGTTCGCACCGCACTCGAGACAAAGGGCCTGACCCACCTGCCGCTCTACGTAGCCCCCCGCCATCGGCCGTCGAGAGCCCTGGTCGTGGGTTGAGGGGGCTTAACCCCGCCCCATTTCTGCCGATAACGTACGGGCGGACCCGTGGTGTCGGTTCCCCTCTGATCCGGGTGTGCCGGGTGTTTCGTGGAGGCAAGGACGATGCTTGAGGCGAGTTTTCGGCGCCGTCTCGCCGTGTGCGCAGCCGGTCTTGCGAGCAACGCTCCGCGCCGGTTACTCAGGTTCTTTTTGGCCGCCGCGATTGGCTTGTTGTTCTTGTTCCTGGGAGCGCAGCGGGTCGAGGGCGCCTCGGCCGCCGGCGACCTCGAGCCGAGGGTTGGCAAGCCCGGGGTCTGGCCCGAGGCGATCGGGCCGGGCGCCTCGGCCATCGGGAAAGACACTGACGTGCAGGTCAGCGACGAGGGCCGCACCGTTACCTATCGCTGGGGGGAGCGCCACGAACTGGTCTTCAGGCTGATCGAGCCTCGCGGGGGCCGGCCAGCGTTCCTCTCAACGACAGAGATGTCCGTGGGGCTCTTCGTTGACCTCTTAAGGGCGTTGGAGAAGACGCGCGAGTTCGCTGCGCTGATGCCCGGCGGTGGCGGCTTCGACGTTCGCAAAGGACCCAGGGCCTGGCGGTGGGTCTCGCGTGGGCGGAACGTGGGGTTTATCACCTCCTGGCTGATGCCTCTGCCGGGGGTCGTGCCATATCCCGAAGGTTTTCGGCCCGCGCGGCCCAGCCGTTCTCACCCGGTGCAGTACGTCAGCGCCGAGGCCGCGGGCGCCTTCGCGGCTCTCCTCGGCTGCCGCCTCCCGACATCCGCTGAGTGGGAGGCAGCGTGGCGAGCCGCCGGCCAGGGCAAGCGAAACCTCCGCGACGCCACCTGGCTCCGCCAGCGAGACCACATGCGGGGCGTCTTCGCAAGCGGGGTGGCCGGGGACTGGCCCGACGCGGGTATCTTCGTCCCGCCGGGCGTGAAGGTCGCGCGTGGCGGAGACGCCGCGGCCGTGACCGAGACCGACGATGGTGTCTTGTGGTTCGCGCCGGTCGGCTCCGGGGTTGGCTTCGAGCATCTGGCTGGAAACGTGGCGGAGTTCGTCTTCGAGAAGCCGCATCTGCTCGAGAAAGCCAGAGGCAGCACGCCCGCTCAGGTCGCCGCACTGGTGAAGAGGAATCGGGACGCGGTTCGCGTCATCGGCGGCTCGGCCCTCTCGCCGCCTGAACTCTGGGATGGGCAGGCCAGGCCATTCTCCAGCCCCTGGCCGCTCGCCGACACCTCCCTCGGCTACTCCGACGTCGGCTTCCGCCTGGCCTTCACGGCGCCGAAGACCGTGAGGAAGGACGAGCGTCTAGCCCACCGCTGAGCGCCACCACGTGTAGTACTTCGTCTCGAGTTCATCCCGCGTGGGGAAGGGGAAGAAGAG
>CAYYCI010000192.1:3875-7521 GCA_964470215.1 uncultured Planctomycetota bacterium | reverse complement strand
TATGCCTGGAAGAGTTCGCGGATGAAGCGCTTGGCCTTCGACATCATTCGCACCACGCGATAGTGGTGGTAGAGTTTTTCGTGGAGGAAGGCCTCGAGTTCTTTTTTCTGGCGATCCATCGCTGGGCTGAAGGCGAACAGGCGCTCCCCTGCCGAGCGAACGTCCTCGGGCGAGGCGATGCCTCGCTCGGCGATGCGAGCCACGGTGGTCTCGACCAGGTCGGTGACCTGGGTGTTTATGAGGCGAATGATGATCTGGCGCTGGCGGAGCCGGCGGTCGAGGCCGGGCTGTTGCTCGTCCACCCGGCGCGCGGCCACCCGCCAGGCCTCGACCTCCTCGAGGTCGCGGTGTGAGAGGAGGCCGGCCGTCAGGCCGTCGTCGAGGTCGTGGTTGTTGTAGGCGATCTCGTCGGCCACCTCGACCGCCTGGGCCTCCAGGAGCGGCTGGGCGCCGTCGTCGTACTGTGGAATGGCGGGCCGGTCGTGGCGGGTGGTGTGTTTGGCGATGGCCTCGCGGACCTCCCAGGAGAGGTTCAGGCCGGGGAAGTTGGGGTAGCGCCGCTCGAGTTTCTCGACCACCCGCAGGCCGTGGCGATTGTGTTCGAAGCCGCCGTGGTCCTTCATCTGCTCGGCGAGTTCCTGTTCGCCGGAGTGGCCGAAGGGGGTGTGGCCGAGGTCGTGGGCCAGCGCGACGGCCTCGACGAGGTCCTCGTTGAGGCCCAGGATGCGCGCGATGGTCCGCGAAATCTGCGCCACCTCGAGGGTGTGGGTCAGGCGGGTGCGGTAGTAGTCGCCCTCGTGGTTGACGAAGACCTGGGTCTTGTACTCGAGGCGGCGGAAGGCCGTCGAGTGGACTATCCTGTCGCGGTCCCGCTGATAGACCGTGCGGAGGGGGTGTTCGGGTTCGGGGTGTTCGCGGCCACGGCTGTGGCGGCTCTTGGCCGCGTAGGGCGCGAGGGTTTGCTCCTCGCGTTCCTCGATTGCCTCGCGGGTGAGGATACTTGTGGTGGGCGCGGGCGCGCGACGGCCGGCCAACTCAGCCTCCTTCCCTCGAGCCCAGGTTCTCCTTGAGAAGGTCGTAGAGGGCCTCGAGGGACTGGACGAGAATCTTGGCATTGCCAGTGACGGGCATGAAGTTCGTGTCGCCATTCCAGCGCGGGACGATGTGGACGTGGAGGTGTCCCGGCACCCCCGCTCCCGCACATCGCCCGAGGTTGATCCCGATGTTGAAGCCGTGAGGCGCGATTGACCTGGCCAGAAGCCCCTCCGTGTCGCGCGTCAGGCGGATCAGTTCGTCCAACTCGGCGTCGTCGAGATCGGTCAGGTCGGCCTTGTGGGATATCGGCGCGACGAGCATGTGGCCGTTGTTGTAGGGGAAGCGGTTGAAGATCGAAAAGCACCGCTCGCGCCGCTCCAGGACGAAGTTCCCGCGGTCGTCGTCCGAGGCCACTGCCTCACACAGGAAGCACCCATCGGTCTTCGGCGCCAGGATATACTGCATCCGCCACGGAGCCCAGATGACCCCGAGGCGGGTCCGCTCCTCTGAGTTTTCTGTCACTTTCGACACCCCGCACAGGAAGTCGCCCGACACGACGCGCACGCCGAACTCCCCGAGCGGCTTCGCCCGCGGCCGTCCTTGCTCGCGAAGCCGAACCGGGAGAGTTTCCTGCGCGTCCTCTTGCTCCCACATTTCGGACAGGCGGCCTTGGCCGGCGAGTTCACCGAGGAGAAGAGTTGCTCGAAGTCGTGGTCGCAGGCCTGGCAGTGGAATTCGTATAGCGGCATCCCAGCACCTCGACAAGTGGACACTGACGGCTCGCCAGCCACCCGGTGGCGATTGAGGTCGTGCCAGGCGGCTCCGCGGCCGCGAGCCGTGTGGTAGATCCCACCACGGGACTCCGCCCCTCTCTTATCCCCTCCCTCGGACGCACACATCCCGCAACCAACGCCCCCAGAACGACCAAAGCGGCAATTCTCCCATGCGTTTTCACATGAGAGACTTCCGACGCCACCTCGGCTCAGCGCCTCAGGCCGGATTATAACACCCCCCACCAGGGGTGTCAACGCAGTTGCACAACGCCCCACACCCCGCTAAAGTGTCTCGCGCATCCAAGAGGAGCCACCGCAATGAGAAACCTCGCCATCTGCCTCGTCGTAGCCGCCCTCTGCGGCGCCTGCGGACAGGAGGCCACCACCGCCGCCGCTCCCTTCAAGGCCGCGCTCGTCGAATACCTGCGGGTCAACTCGATGGACATGAAGCCCGAGGACTTCGAGTCGCTGTCCGTCGAGGGCGACCGGGCCGTGGCGAAGGTCCGCATGGCCACCAAGGACGACCTCTACGGCATGAAGCCCCTCTGGACCGTAACCTTCAAGAAGACGGCCACGGGCTGGACGGTCACCAACGTCGAACGCTGACCGAGGAGCCGCGCCGGTGACACCCAAGGAACGCGTCCTGACCACCCTCGACCACCGCGAGCCCGACCGGATCCCCTGGGGCGAACACTCCATTGACTACAACGTCTACGAGGACATCCTCGGCCGCCCAACGCTCGTCCAGGCCAAGTTCCGCCAGACCAAAGCCTACTGGGAAGGCCGACGCGACGAGGTCGTCGAGTCCTACAAGCGCGACCGGCTCGACCTCGTCCGCGCCCTCGAGATGGACATCATCTTCGTCAATCGCGTCCCACCGAAAGGCTACCACCCCGAACCCCTCGAGCAACTCGACGAGGTGACCTTCCGCAACAAGGCCGGCGACCTCTTCCGAATCTCCGCCACCACCCACGACCTGCGGCCCTACAAGATAAACCGCCCCCCCGCCGAGCCGCCATCCCTCGAGGACCTCGAGGCACAACTCCACCGCGCACAGACCGAGCCTCTCACCCCGCCCGACCCCTCCGAGTGGGAACTCGTCGAACACGCCATCGCCGAGATGGGCGAGACCCACTTCATCGCCCTCCTGGTCGGCGACATCGGCTTCCCCTCCTTCGGCCACACCGACGAAGAGCGCCTCATGAACCTCGCCCTCTACCCCGAACACTGCGCCCTGATCACCAAGATCGCCGGCACCCGACTCGTCCGCGGTCTCGACATCTACCGCGACCTGAAGACCGACGCCCTGATCCCTTGCGGCGACCTCGGCTCCTCGACCGGCATGCTCGCCAGCCCCCAATGGTACCGCGAACACGTCTGGCCCTGGCACAAAGCCTACTGCGACAAAGCCCACGCGATGGGCTTCAAGGTCCTGAAACACTGCTGCGGAAACATCAACGAGGTCGTCGAGGACTTCGTGACCGCCGGCTACGACGCCTACGAGGGAATCCAACACAGCGGCGGCATGGACATCCGCGACCTCGAGGCGCGCGTCGGCGACAAGTTGACCCTCTGGGGCGGAATCTGGCACGAGCACATCATACTCGGAACCCCCGAGGACATCCGCAACGACGCCCGCTACGCTTTCACCCACGCCGCACCAGGCGGCGGCTACATCATGGGCTCCTCACACTCGCTCGCCGTGGACGCCAGGAAGGAAAACATCCTCGAGATGAAACGCGTCCGCGACGAATGGGGCACCTACCCCATTGACCCCAGCCGCTTTGTTTGAGCCTCGCGAGCCGCGACGAACCGCACAGACCCCGTAGGGGCACGGC
>CAYYCI010000192.1:2324-3775 GCA_964470215.1 uncultured Planctomycetota bacterium | reverse complement strand
TTTGTTTGAGCCTCGCGAGCCGCGACGAACCGCACAGACCCCGTAGGGGCACGGCCCTACAGAGTTGGTGGGTGCCGGCCCGATGGGTGGTAGGGGCAGGCCCCCGTGCCTGCCCATTCTCCTCTCCGCGGCCTCTCTGCGGTCTCAGCGGCCTCTGCGGTTGAGGCGCTGTGGGCGAGCTGTCGGGGATTTCCACCTGGCGCGGACTTCCTTCGCTGCCCAGGCGAAGGCCACGGTCGCGGCGAGCAACAGAATCCAGCCAGAACCGAGGCAGATGCCGCACGGGGCTATGACACACTGTGGGAGGGCCTTCTGGAGTTCGCGAATCTTCTCCGGCTTCTCATCGAACACTTCGGCGTCGAGGCCGAGGAACCGCAGGGTCTTAAGTCCCTTGAGTGGCTCGAGGTCGTGGTCGCCGACGGCCACGACCGCGAATGGCTCACGCAGGCCCTTGAGAACTCCGAGGTCCTTGACTTTCTTGCATCCGAGGAGTTCGACGACTTTCACGTCCGGGTGTTGTCGGATGATCGTCGCGAGCTGTTCCTGAGTGGTGTTGACCGGCAGGCCGAGCCAGCGGAGGTGGCGCAGGCCGGCGAGAGGTTCGAGGTCCTCGAGTTTCTCGCAACCGGTGAGTTTGAGAATCTGGAGGTTGGGGAAGCGCTCGAGGGCGGTGATGTCGGAGAGTTCCTTGGAACCCAGGAGGTAGAGCTCCCGCAGGTTCTCCGGAGCCTTCAGTCGCGCCAGGTTGGCGAAACCTCCGGATAGCCAGAGCGCGCGGACTGCGGGATTGTCCACGGACAAAGTGCCGAGCCTCTTCGGGTTCCAGCCCAGGATGGCGAGTGTGCGCAGTTTGGGGAGGTCTTTGATGAACACAGTGGGTTCCCTGGCGTCCTCGATGTTGAGAATTAGACATTCAACCTGGCGGAGCCTGGGGAGCGTGGCCCCGGGCTTCTCGGTGATAGCTGGAATGGGCGCGGCCAGCCATCGAGGCTCGAAGAGCGCCAGCACATCGGGCGCGCCCTTGACGGCCTCGAAGTCGAGCCCCGCGTGTGGCGACCTGGCCGCCAGCGGCCAGAGCATGGGCAGGCGCTCGAGCGGGACACGCTTGCCCAGGCTGACGAAGCGAATCGCCGAGAGTTCCTGGCGCGATGCTCCCTCGAGCCACTGCCAGGCTTTCGAGCTCCCGGATAGCCAGAGCGAGACGACGGTCTCGCCGAGCCTGAGGATTCCATCCTCGCGCTCGAGTTTCAATCTCGCGCCATCTGTGTTCAGGTACGGGACGATGGCTTTCTCGCCCATCAGCAGGTCGCCGGGTCGGGCGAGGATTGCCATCGGCCAGCCGCCTACCTTACGGCTCGACCAACTCGCGTAGGTGAGCGGAAGCGACGCCCAGGCGTCGGCCGCCTCGATCTTGACAATTCGCGGGGGTTGCCACTCGGCGCCGCAGCAGA
>CAYYCI010000192.1:0-2224 GCA_964470215.1 uncultured Planctomycetota bacterium | reverse complement strand
GATGTCGTAGCGGTTGCCCTCGATGTCCACGATCGTCAGCCGTCGGGGCAGCGGCTCCTTGACCTGCTCGCGGAGATGGCGTGTGAGGAAGGTGATGGTCCCCCTGTCGGTCTCGACCTTCCACTGTGTGGCGTCGGCGCGGGGGCGACAGGAGATGATGCGCTTTATCTGTGGGACGAGGTATCTTCTTCGGAGTTCCTGGCGGAGGGTGTCGGCCGCTGCGGGCAGGAGTTTCGAGGCATCGCGGATGATCCCGATCTCGCGTCCATCCCGCGCGACCAGAGATATCCAGCGGTCCGGTTCGGTCAGGGGGAAGAGGCGGACGAGGGCCACCGGCTGCCAATCGTCACCGGGGCTTTCGCGGAAGAGGAAGCGTGCGTTCTCCTTGCGGAACTGGACGCGGCTTGGCTCCAGGTAGCGCAGTTCGCTGGAGGTCTCGTCGGGCATGGGGAGGCTGGGGCCGGTGTCGGTCTGGGGGCGTCCGCCGCCGCGACGGTGATGGTGGTGGAAGTGTGGCATTTCGGCCCTTCCTCAACGCTCGACGGCTCGGATTTTCGATATCTGGCGATAGGTCTTCACCAGGCGGCTGAACTCGCCGCCGGCCTTCAGCAGTTCGTCGTGGGTGCCGCTCTCGGCGATCTCGCCGTTCTTGAGAACCAGCAGGCGGTCGGCATTCCGCAAGGTGGCAAGGCGGTGGGCGATGGCGAAGGTCGTCCGGCCCTCGACCAGGCGGGCGATGGCCTCCTGGACCTGTTTCTCGGTCTGGACGTCGAGTTGGGAGGTGGCCTCGTCGAGGATGAGGATTCGCGGGTCGTGGAGGACGGCGCGGGCGATTGCGATGCGTTGTCGCTCGCCTGCCGAGAGGCCCCCGCCCTTCTCGCCCAGATAGGTCTCGTAGGCGTCAGGCTTGCGGATGATGAAATCGTGGGCGTTGGCGGCCTTCGCCGCTCGGATGATCTCCTCGCGGCTCGCGCCGGGCTTCGCGTAGGCGATGTTCTCGGCGATCGTCCCGCTGAAGAGGAAAGTGTCCTGGGGCACAACCCCCAGTTGGCGGCGGAGGTCGGCTACGCGAATCTTGTTGAGCGGGACGCCATCCACGAGAATCTGGCCTTCGTCCGGTTCGTAGAAGCGACACAAGAGGTTGATCGTGGTGGTCTTCCCGGCGCCGCTATGGCCGACCAGGCCGATCATCCCGCCCGGCTCGACGACGAAAGACACGTTCTTGAGCACCGGGCGGTGCGGCAGATAGCCGAAGGTGACGTTGCGGAATTCCACCCGACCCTCGATCTGCGGCATCGCCACGGCGTCGGGGTCGTCCTGGACCTCGGGCGGGTTGTCGAGCACCTCGAAGACCCGCTCGGCGGCGGTCAGGGAGCGCGAGCACCAGTTGAGCAATCGCGAGAGATAACGCAGCGGCTCGTAGAACATCCGCACATAGGTCACGAAGACCACCAGCTCGCCGAGGGTCATCATGTTGCCCAGGACCTGGCGCGCGCCCAGATACCACACCAGCAAGGTGCCGAGGGCCACAAGCAGGCTTATGCCCGAGAAGAGGACCGACCACACCCTCTCGACCCTCACCCCCGTGTAGGCCAGGTCGCCGCTGCGCTGGGTGAAGCGCGAGATCTCGCGCGGCTCCTGAGCGAAGACCTTCACCACCCGAAGCCCGTTGAGGGTCTCGCTCAGGAGGGCATTGAGGCGCCCCCAGCGGTGGAACATCCGGTGGACCAGGTGGCGCATCCGCCGCCAGAAAGTCCGCGACACCAACACAACTATCGGGGCCGGCATGAGAATGAAAAGCGCCAGGCGCCAGTTGATCAGGAAGACCAACACCCCGATGCCGAAGAGCCGGAGGATGTTCAGAGCCAGGTCCTGGGAGCCCCACACGAGGAACGCCTGGAGTTGGCCAGTGTCCTGGTTCACTCGCGAGATCACAGTGCCCATCTCGCGGCGGTCGTAGAACCGCAGCGATAGATACTGGAGGTGGCGGTACAGGAGGCATCGGACGTCGTGGGTGATGTTGTTTCCGACCCAGGACGACAGCCACGCCTGAGCCACGCCGATGCCGCTGATGAGCACCTGCGCCCCGAAAGCCGCCAACACCACCAGCCCGAGCACCCGCAGGCGATAGTCCATCGGCGGCACAGGCGCCGGCGGGGCGAGCACGCGGTCCATCACCGGCTTCTGGAGATACGGGATCAGGAGGCCGAGCCCGGTCGAGACG
>CAYYCI010000191.1:0-7530 GCA_964470215.1 uncultured Planctomycetota bacterium | reverse complement strand
GACCAGAGCAAGACCTACAAGAGCGACGACCCGCTGCGCGAACTCCAGGAGTTTCTCGCCCACACCCACCCGGCCGTCGTCCCGGGCCTGGAGACCTTCACCGGCGGCATCGTGGGCTACCTGGCCTACGATGTGGTTCGCTACATCGAGGACCTGCCGAACGCGCCGACCGACGACCTCGGGCTGCCCGACATCTACATGCTCGCCTGCGAGACCCTCGTGGTCTTCGACCACGTGTTCAAGACCATCCGGGTGGTCCACAACGCCCGCCTGGGGGGGCGTTCGGCCCGCGAGGCGTACGACGAGGCCGTGGCCAGGATAGACGAGGTGGTCGAGAAACTTCGAAGCCCAGTCACCTTGCTCAGCGACGACATTCGCCCCTCGGGCGAAATCACGATCCCTTTCACCTCGAACTTCGAGCGCTCCGACTTCGAGAACGCCGTGCGACGCTGCCTGGAGTATGTCCGCGCGGGCGACATCATCCAGGTTGTCCTCTCGCAGCGCCTGGCGGTCGAGACCAACGCCGACCCCTTCGACGTGTATCGCACCCTCAGGGTGATCAACCCCTCGCCATATATGTTCTACCTGCGACTTGGCGACCTGATGCTCGTCGGCGCCTCCCCGGAGGTCATGGTCAAACTCGAGGGCGACAAGATAACCGTCCGGCCCATCGCCGGCACCCGCCCGCGGGGCAAGACCCCCGACGAGGACGAGGCCCTCGCCAGGGAACTCCTCGCCGACCCCAAGGAGCGCGCCGAACACATCATGCTCCTCGACCTGGGCCGCAACGACGTCGGGCGGGTCGCTCGCTACGGCTCGGTCGTCGTGGACGAGCAGATGATCGTCGAGCGCTACTCCCACGTCATGCACATCACCTCCAACGTCGCGGGTCGCCTCGCACCGGGAAAGAACGCATTCGACGTCCTGAGGGCGTGCTTGCCGGCCGGGACGGTCTCCGGGGCGCCGAAGGTCCGGGCCATGCAGATAATAGACGAGCTCGAACCCACCCGCCGGGGGCCTTATGCCGGCGCCGTCGGCACCATTGACTTCCACGGCAACGTCAACACCTGCATCACCCTGCGGACGATCGTCTTCCACGGCGGGAAGGCGTACGTGCAGGCGGGGGCGGGAATAGTTGCCGACTCGGTGCCCGAGCGCGAATACCAGGAATGCATCAACAAAGCCAAGGCCCTCCTTCGGGCGATCGAGGTGGCCGAAGGCCAACTGACCGCCAGCCGCAAGCCCTGAGCAAAGCCACCGTCCCTGCGTTCTGCGACCGATTGTGCTATGTGTGCAGGGCATCTCTGCCCCGCGCGTTGCACACGCAGGGGAACCTCTGCCACGAGACGACTGCGCAGCGCAGGACGCGCCAGAGCACACCCCGCCCCGCCTCGGAGGCGACCACTCGGAGTGGCCCCCCCCAGGTGGGTGAGACCGAGCGCTTTCTCCCGCTGATTGACACCGGGGAGCGGCCGAGGCGAGCGGCGTTCGGCGGCGCGCTGCCGCGATTCCGCCCCCATCGCATTGGCGTGCTCGATCTCCCTGGCCCTGGCCCCTGCCGCCTGACGTTGCGGCCGCTCGGCGGCGGTTGCGGAGCCGTGCGCGTCGCCGGGCTCAGACTTGTCCCTGCCTGGCCGACGGCCCCTCCGATCCCAAACGGATGGGCCGGTTTGCCTCTCGCCCGCTGGTGAGGCTAAAATCCATAGTCTCAGAGCCCGTCGAGCGGGCTGGGAGCAGAGCCAGCCTCTCGGCGCGTGACGAGCGCCGCGAGAGAAGAGTGGAGCGCATGGTGCGCACAGTGGCAAACCTGACTTGCGTGGTGGGACTCGGAGCGGTCGGTGCCTCAGTGGCGTCGAGCGCGGGGGGCGACGCCGGCGAGGCCGAGACCTTCAGGCACGCCGACAAGACCGCCGCAGCCGCGATTTTCGTGTGGAGATGAGCATGGACGACTCGACCCCCTCCCCTCGACCCAATATTCTGTTCATCCTGGCCGACGACTGGGGCTATGGCGACCTTGGCTGTTACGGCAACGAGGAAATCCCGACGCCGTGCCTCGACCGCCTGGCCGAGCAAGGGACACGTTACAGTCGCTTCTACGTGACGAGTTGCGTGTGCTCGCCCAGCCGCTGTAGTTTCATCACGGGGCATTATCCGGGACGCTGGCAGATACACGCGCACTTTGCGCGGTGCGACTCCAACGAACGGCGCCACATGCCCAACTGGCTCGACCCCGCCGCTCCGTCGCTGCCGCGCTTGATGCAGGCCAGCGGTTACCGCACGGCGCACTACGGCAAGTGGCACCTCGGAGGTGGGGGCGGCATCCACGGCCACCCTGGTGCGCCGTTCGTCAAGGACTACGGCTACGACGACACGCGCACCTGGAACGGCAACGGCCCCACCTGGTACGGCACCGAGCCCTGGCCCTTCACACTCCACAACGACCCCGACACCGTCTGGGCGGCAAACTCCAGCCGCCTGGCGGTGGATGCCACCATCGAGTTCATCAGGCGAGACCTCAGCAAGCCGTTCTACATCAACCTCTGGCTCAAAGACCCACACACCCCACTGCATCCCACGGAGGAGCAGCGCGAGCCGTTCAAGCATCTGCCCGAGCCACAGCAGACCTACTACTCGGTGATCCACAACGCCGACAGGCAGATCGGCCGCCTGCTCGATGCGCTCGACGAGCTGGGCGTGGCTGATAACACGCTCGTCGTCTTCTCCAGCGACAACGGCCCGGAGGTCATCCGCGAGCATCTCGGCACCTACGGCTCCGTGCTGCACCTGCGCGGGCGCAAGCACTGCATCTTCGACGGCGGCATCCGCGTGCCTTTCATCGTCCGCTGGCCGGGGCACACACCCGCCGGGCGCGTGATGGACGAGACCTGGATCTCGGGCGTCGACCTCGTCCCGACATTCCTGGACGCTGCGGGCATTCCTGTGCCGAGGGGTTGGCACCTCGATGGCGTGAGCGCGCTCCCCGCCCTCCACGGCCAAGAGTTCCGTCGCCGCAGGCCCATGATGTGGGAGTGGCGCAATGCCGACTGCACCGGCAACGAAGAGGCCATAACGGGATGGCCGATGCTGGGCATTCGCCACGAGCAACACGTGTTGCTGATGAACCCGGTCACCGGCCAGCAAGCTCTCTACGACACCTACGCCGATGAGTCGCAGACGCGGAATCTCGTCGCCCACAGGCCGGCGCTGGCACGCATGCTGGCCGACCAGATCGAGGACTACAGCCGCTCGTTGCCTGGGTATCCCACAAGGCCAAAGCCCGACGAAAGAAACCCTTGATGGTCGGGAAAGCGGCATCCTGCTGGTTTGGGGGGACACTGCCGATGACGGGACCGGAGGGTCGCCGAGTGTCCCTGGCGAAGGCTGCCGCAGGAAATCGAGCGACTTTGCCGCCCTTGCGAGCGGCGCCTGCTCTGGCACGAGGGACACACCCTGAAGGGTGAACAAGGAAAACAAAGAAGGGCAGGAGCAAGCGAGCGGCCTGCTCCAGATTCCGGAGGAGACCAGATGTTGAAAAAGCGATACGCGCTCCTGATGCTCACCGTGCTTTCCGGAATGGCCGTCGGGCAGGGCATGCCCCCCGGCGCGCTGGCCGGCCTGGATGCGCCAGGAGGGCTGATTGTCCACGTCGGCGCGAGCGATGTGGAGCGAACCGCGGCCTTGGGCCGCGGTGGCAAGTTCCTCGTGCATTTCCTCTACAGCGATAGCGGCGAGGTCGAGAAGGCGCTTTCGCTGATTGTCGAACGCGGATTGGCGGGGCGGGCCACCGTCTCGGCCTACGACGGGGCGAACCTGCCCTTTGTGGACAACATGGTGAACCTTCTCGTCGTCGAGGACGCCCCGAAACTGCCCAGGCGCGAGATGCTGCGTGTCCTCGCGCCCAGGGGCGTTCTCCTGACCCTCCAGGGCCGGGAGTGGAAACGCGAAACAAAGCCAGTGCCCCCGACAATTGACGACTGGCCCCACAACCTCTACGACCCCGGCAACACCGCGGCCTCACACGACCTGGCGGTCGGCCCTCCTCGCCACCTCCAGTGGACGGGCGAGCCGCGCTTCAGCAGGAGCCACGATGGCAGCAGCAGTTTCCTCGCAATGGTCTCCTCCGGCGGGCGCATCTTCTACATGATGGACGAAGGCCCCACCGCGTTCCTGTCCCTGCCCTCGAGGTGGACCCTCACCGCGCGCGACGCCTTCAACGGCAAGGTCCTCTGGACGAAGCCCCTACCGCAGCCCTTGCTCACCCATATTGGCCAGATCAAGAGCAGTTTCGCCAACCTGGCACACCGCATGGTCGCCCAGGACGATGTCCTCTACGTCACCCTCGGCTTCAACGCGCCCATCAGCGCTCTCGACACCAGAACGGGCAAGGAAATCTGGAAGAACGAAGCGACCGAAAACGCCGAGGAACTCATCCTCTTCGACGGCGTCCTCTATTGCGTCGTCAACCTGGCCGACTGGAGCAAGGTTCGCCATCCATACCAGCTCGTCGAATCGCTCAAGCGACACCCCGCAGGCACCATCCCGCGCAAACTCATGGCCCTCGAGGCGAAAACCGGCCGCCTCCTCTGGGAGAAGAAGCCCCCACAGATCCTCCCCCTCAGCCTCACCGCCGGCAAGCACGGCGTCTTCATCCACGACGGCACCGGAATCGTCTCCCTCGACCTCAAGACAGGCGAGAACCAATGGCGTTCGCAGCGAATCCCATACTACCCCAAACTCCAGCAATACAGTGGCGTGAACATGGTCCTCAAAGATGACGTTCTCCTGTTCGCCTGCGGAACCGCCTTCCCCCACAAGAGCCGCGACTACAAGCCCGATTGGCACAACGCCATCACCGCCCTCGACGCCCGAACCGGCAAGGTCCTCTGGCGGGCGCCCCACCGCCAGGACGGGATTTTCGTCACACCCGACCTGATAGTCGCCGACGGACTTGTCTGGCACGCGCCCATTGATAAAGGGAGCGACAGCGGGGACTACGTGGGTCTGGACCTCAGGACGGGGAAGGTGGTTCGCGACTTCAAGGGCGACGGCCGTCGCCACATGCCCCACCACCGATGCTACCGCAATCGCGCCACCCAGCGCCTCATCTTCACGGGCCGCACGGGCATCAACATCTTCGACGTCAAGACCGGAAAGTGGGACCACAACTACTGGGTCCGCGGCGCCTGCCGCTACGGCATCATGCCCGCAAACGGCCTCCTCTACAACTCCCCGAGCGTCTGCACCTGTTTCATCACCGCCAAGATCAAGGGGATCAACGCTCTTGCCCCGGATTCCCCGACCCGCCGCCTGCCCAGGGTCATCCCCGAGGAAGGCCGACTGGTCAAAGGCCCCGCCTACGGACGCCACCAAGCGCGACGCACAACCAACGCCGAACCCACGCCCCAGGACTGGCCGACCTATCGGGGAGCGCCAGACAGGCACGGTGTCGCATCCTGCCCCCTCAGCGACGCCTACGCCCAGAAATGGAAGACCCACATCGGGGGCAAACTCACCCAGCCCGTCATCTCCGACGGCACCGTCTTCGTCGCCGCGCACGACCGACACGCCGTCTATGCCCTCGACGAGCGCGACGGCTCCATCCGCTGGCGCTTCCAGGCGGGGAGCGTGGTGGATTCTCCCCCCACCTTCTGGCGCGGAACCATCATCTTCGGCTGTCGCGACGGCTGGGTTTATTGCCTCCACGCGCGCGATGGGGCGCTCGTCTGGAAGTACCGCGCCGCGCCCCTCGACCGCCGAATCGTCGCATGCGAAAACATCGAGTCGGTCTGGCCTCTCCACGGCAGCGTCCTCGTCCTGCCAGACCCCGAGACAGGCGGAGGCCGTCTCTACGCCATCGCCGGCAGGTCCATATTCCTCGATGGCGGGCTTCGCTCGCTCGTCCTCGACGCCCAAACAGGCCGGAAGATCGCCGAATCGGTCCTCGACCATCTCGACCCCCAAACCGGCAAGGACGTCCAGATAGGCCACGAGTGGCCCCCAAACCTCCCCGCCGGCCTCCCCGATATCCTCTCCTACACCGACGGCAGCATCTACATGGGCATCCAGCCCCTCACCCTCGACGGCAAACGCCAGAAGGTATACTTCCCCCGCACACCCGACCGCCGACTCTGGGGGCAAAAGGGCGCAACACTCAAGAGACTCACCGACCTCAGCGGCGTCCACCTCTTTTCAAACATCGGCTTCCTCGACGACTCCGAGATGCACCGCTCCGTCTGGATATACGGCCGCGACTCGCTCGGCGGCTGTTGGCAATTTCCGCTGCCCACATTCCGACGCCCCGCTGCCAACATCATGAGCGTCACCGCGGATCGCGTCTATGGCTTCGGCCGCGAGTTCTACAGCGAAGGCCGAAAGCCCACAATGCACCTCTTCGCAATGGAAAAGAACCCCGAACTCATCAACGCGCAGGAACTCTTCAAGGGACGCAAGATCGAAATGCGCCACCCCATCTTCAAGGTCGGAAACGTCACTCAACCCAGGCGAATCTGGTCGAAGAAGACCGACATTCACGTCCGCGCCTTCCTCGTCGCGCCCAGGGAGGGCGCCGACCGTTCCCACCTCCTCTTCGCTGCCGGCCCTCCCGAGATCATAGACGAGTACGACGCCATCACCCTCGTCGAGCGACAGCAGCGCAGCGGCTTCAAGGTGGGGAAAATCTACCAGAAGGAAAAAGCGATGGCGGGCGAACTGGGCGCCACCCTCCTCGTGGTCCTCGGCGCCGACGGCACCATCCTCTCTCGCACCGAGCTCGACGCCCCGCCCGTCTTCGATGGCATGTCCGCCGCGGACGGCCGCCTCTTCCTCTCCGACACGAAAGGTCGCCTCATCTGCCTCGAACCCAGACAGACCCACTGACCCACCCCGCTCCGACCGGCCCCGCCTCCATCGCCCAGGCCCTTGAGCACCCTACCGCCGGCCCAACAATTCTCTCGCTCCCACATTCGTACGTCTTTAGCGTGGTGGTGCTTTGCCTTTTCGCTCGCGGCGGCGGCGTGGGGTTCCTTTAGCCTTGTTGGGGTGTCAGGGACAGCCGTGAGGTAACGTGGGTGACGAAGTCCTGCCCTCGCTCGGCACAGGTGGCCGCGAGGCCCGCGAGGACCTCCCACGTCTGGCGGCCTGCCTCGGTCCTGTTGCCGCACGAGACCTTGTGGGCTATCACCGCAGGCCGCAAGGCTCGTTCGGCACGGTTGTTTGCCGGCTCAGCGGCAGGCTTCTCCACACAGGTCATCAGCAGGTCTCGCTGTTTCAACAGGCGGTTCCACAACCGATGGTCCCCCGGCCGGTCGCGCGGGTGGGCCAGCAACTCCCCGCACCGGTCGCGCACAGGCTTGAAAGCCTGTGCCACGGGAACTCAGGTCTGCGGGAGGTGGTTTTCGCGGGCCGGGAGGGCCCGCCTGTGCGTCCCACGCAGGCAGGCCCGCCTACAAGCCATTGTTCACCTTTGCGGACAGTTTGCATGTAGGCGGGGCGTCCCGCCCCGCGACGACCACAGGCTTGAAAGCCTGTGCC
>CAYYCI010000190.1:0-7542 GCA_964470215.1 uncultured Planctomycetota bacterium | reverse complement strand
TGTTTGCGGTGCAAAAAGCGTGCCAAAGCCCACACGCCCCGGCGCGCTGCCATCCACGGCTTCCTCATAAATGTGCCACCGAAGGTCCCGCTCCGCGCTCTCTGGGTTCTCTGCGGTGCTCGCTCGCCCGGCGGCGATGATTGCCACGGTGGGCATCCCCGCGCAGGCCTTTCCCGCGGGGGATTTGACTCCCCTGGGACAGGCGGGCATGCTTGCCGGGGGTGGGGGGCTATGTCGTTTGGAGGTCTGTGGTGAGTCTTGCAGCGTGGACGACTCTTGCGTGCGTGGCCCTGTGTGGAGCGGCGAGCGGCGCGGAGCGGACGGGTGTGTTAGGCACCCTCCGCCAGGGTCATCCGAGGCTGATGGCCCTCGAGGAAGACCTCGAGAGGGTGAAAGGGCTGATCGCCTCGAACTCGCTGGCGCGCGACTACCACGAGGCGCTGCGGCGGGCGGCGACGCGGGAACTGAAGGCCCCGCTACTTCGCTATCAACTCATCGGCCCGAGGCTCCTCCACGTGAGCCGCAAGGCGCTCTGGCGGATTTCCACCCTGGCATTTCTCTATCGCCTCGACGGCGACGAGCCTTTCGCCAGGCGGGCAATCGAGGAGATGTTGAACGTCTGCGCGTTCAAGGACTGGCACCCTCGCCACTTTCTCGACACCGCCGAGATGACCCACGCCGTAGGCATCGGCTACGACTGGCTCTACGAGCGGCTCTCGCCGTCCCAACGCAAGACCATCGTCGAGGCAATCGTCCAGAAGGGCCTGCTGCCCGCCAAGAAGGTTTACGATGGAGGAGGTTGGTGGGCGCGGAGCAAGCACAACTGGAACCAGGTGTGTAACGGTGGGATAACGGTCGGGGCGCTGGCGGTCGCCGACGAGCGCCCGGAGATCGCCGCCCACATCGTCGAGAAGTCGAGGGCGTCGATCGCGTGGGCCATGGCCTCCTACGAACCCGACGGCGGCTGGGCAGAGGGGCCGGGCTACTGGAACTACGCAACGCGCTACAACGTCTACTACCTGGCCGCGCTCCGGACGGCTCTGGGGACCGACTTCGGCCTGTTGAAGAAGTTCCCGGGCTTCTCGAAGGCCGGCGACTTCCGGGTTTATTTCTGTGGGCCGACGGGCCTGACGTTCAACTACGCCGACGCACACTCGCGCATGGGGCGCTCGCCGGCGATGTTCTGGCTGTCGCGGACCTTCGACAAGCCGCTCTATGCCTGGCACGAGCGCAACGCCCCCGGCGGGCCGAGCGTCCACGACCTGTTGTGGTTCGATCCGCGCGGGGCCGGCCCGAAGGCCGATGGCATCCCGCCGAGCAAGTACTTCCGCGGGGTCGAGGTGGTCTTCTTGCGCTCGGCGTGGGAGGACCGCAATGCGGTGTTCGTGGGCTTCAAGGGCGGGAACAACCGCGCGAACCACTCCCACCTGGACCTCGGGACATTCGTCCTCGACGCCCTCGGCCAGAGGTGGGCGCTCGACCTGGGCTCCGACAACTACAACCTGCCCTCCTACTTCGGCTCGAAGCGCTGGACGTACTACCGCCTGCGGACCGAGGGTCAGAACACCTTGACCATCGCCGGCCAGAACCAGGACCCCCGCGCTCGTGCCCCGATCATCGCGTTCGGGACGAAGCCGGGTCGGGACTTCGCCGTGGCCGACCTCTCGGCGGCCTACCGCCAGGCCAGGCGGTGGTGGCGGGGCATCGCGCTGGTCGGCGGGGGGAGCGTCGTCGTCCAGGACGAGGTGGAACTAGCGCCGGCGAGCGCCGTGGCCTGGACGATGCACACGCGCGCGGCCATCGAGACGAACGGGGGCGAGGCGCTCCTGCGCCAGGGCGATGCCCGCCTGCTGGTGCGCATCCTCGAGCCGGCCGGAGCGAAGTTCGAGGTCGCCAGCGCCACCCCGCCCAAGCCCCAGGCACAGAACGAGGAGGTGAGGCGGCTGATGGTGCGGCTCGCCCCGACGAAGGCGGCTCGCATCGCCATAGCCCTCGTGCCCTTCAGGGGCAAGAGGCCGGAGGCAACCATCGAGATCCGGCCATTGAAACAATGGCGGGACAGGTGAGGCCGCCCTTCCGCTCGATGCCCTCCTCGGAGACGAGAAACTGGTCTCGATGGTCCTCGTCCCGGAGCCCGGCGCCGGCCAGGCGCACGGGGTTTGTCCCCTCACCGGGCCTCGTTGACGAGGACGAATGCGGAGCTCGGGGGGAGGGTGAAGGTGTAGGCGCGGGAGAAATCGTCCCGCTCCTCGCTCGTCAGCCTCACGTTCAGGCGCTCGCGGTTGGTCGCGCGCGGGTCGCGGTGGGTGAGTTTGTGGAAGACGACCGTCCTGCGAGGGGCGTAAGGCACCTTTATGGTGACCCGCCGCGGTCGGTCGAGCCAGCGGTTGTAGAGGGCGAAGGCGTAGCGCTTCCCCTCGCGGAACGCGAAACACTTGACCATCGGTATGGCCTTGCGCCCCTTGAGGATTCGCTCCCTCAGGCGCCCGCGCCAGTCCATGTCCTGCACGAGCATGTCGGGGAAGTCCACCGTGCTCACCCCCTCGGGGGTGGTCTGGAGCATGTCGCCCCGGCAGTGGAGGTTGAAGAGTTGGACCGCGAGCCACGAGCAGTGTGGGCGCATGGCAATCCCGTCGCTGTGGGACGACCAGTTCGGGCCGGCATTGAACGCGAAGTAGTTCTGTGGGCCGCGGTAGCCGTTCTCGAGGAACAGTAGTGTGCGGTCGAGGGTGGCGATGCCGAGCGCGAGCGACTTGCCGACCTTCTCGCTCTCCTCGACGAACGGCCGCCTGGGGCTGGGCACCGCATAGCCGGGGCCATATTCGTAGGCGCAGATGGTCAGCGGGTTGGGGCTCTTGCCGGGAGCGCGGCCGACAAGTTCCCGCAGCCTCGCCGCGCCGGCCAGGCGCGGGGCCTCGACCAGCGCCACGTAGAGGAGTTGATTCTGGAAGAACTCCGCATCCGACTTCCCAACCACGATCAGGCCGTCCCATCCGCCGAAGTAGCCGGCCAAGGCCCCCACGGCATCGAGCTCGAGCCCCTTGTCCATCACGACGTGGTTATAGCCACCCTGGCGGTTGGCGATCGCCCAGCCACCACCGACGAAGCAGAACTTGTCCTTACGGTAGTGGGGGCTGCGCTTCATGTCGGCGAAGATGCGGTTGCACGCGGCGGCGTAGGTGGCGGCGGGCATGGGGAAGAAGAGCGCGCCCCAGGGCTCGTTGCCCAACTCGACATAGATTCTCCCGAAGACCTCGGTCCACGGCCTCTCCTGGCCCTCCTGCGCCCTCCTGCGCCCCATTGGGCTGTCGGGCGGGCCGGCCAGGTACTCCATGAAGTCCGCGCACTCCTGCGCACTGAACAAATGGACGTTGATCCAGGGGTCCGCCCCGACCTGGCGGCAAAGCCCCAGAAACCCTCCGAGGCCCATCCCGTGGGGCTTCGAGGCCCCGCCAGCCCCGCCCGGTTTCCAGATCGTGGCCTCGGCGAAGCCACTCGAGAGCATCCCCTTGAGCGTGTAGCGGTAGAGGTTGTAGTGCATGCTCCGAAGAACTCCGGGACGCGCCTCCCGCAGCGCCTCGACGAACTTCGGCATGTAGGCGAACTTCTCGACGTCCGCCTGGTAGAGCAAGAGGTTGTCTATCCACAAGGTTCCCGGGCCGACCGCCCCTATCCGACACTTGCTATGGCGCTTCGGCGGCGGGAGGTTCGGCACGTCGAGCTCGTACCTCCGCCACTGGTCTCCCACCGCCAGTTCGGTCTTCAGGAACGGCGAGAGGTCCACGACGACCCGCCCGCCGGGGATGCCTTCCTGGCGGAGCCAGACCTCGAGACGATACTTCTTCCCGGGGTTGAAACGGGCGCCGTAGGGCCAGGTCCGCGCATCGGCCATGTTCTGCCACGACAGGCCGCCCAGGCTGCCTTTCGGGAGGCGGAGTTTGAGGCTGGTCGTGCTGCCGCCCTCCGGCGCGTGGCTCGAAGGGTCGAGGCAGGCGGTCACACCGGGGTCCACGGCCGCCAGGCCGAATCTGGTCAGCCACACCTTCATGTGCCGGCCCCACGGCTTTTCCGAGAGTTCGGGCACGTTCGCGGGCAGCGTGGCAAACTCCTTGTCCAGGACGTAAAGGTCGCCCGGTCGCGCCACCGGCCCCTTCGTCTCGTAGAAAAGCGTCCCGGTGGCCGGGCGGTTGGACCGGCGGGGGCCGTTCTCGTCCACGTCGTAGTCCCTGATTAGCGTGGTGTGGATCATCTCGAGGTAGTTCCGCTCGTTGATGCGGTAGAGCCGCATCGTGGCACCGTTGAAGAACTTGTCCTGGTAAAGGCCCCAGTAGGAGGCGTTGTCGTGCTTGAGGGACCATTCGGTGCTCTCGCAGCCTTCGGGCACGATCCAATAGTGGCGGAAGATGTAGGGCTCGAACGCCGCGGCCGGGTTCCACATGTTCACCGTCACGGCGCTGTTCCACGGCACCATCGGGCTGACCTTGATCTCGGCGCCGACCCTCGGCGGCGCCTTCAGTTTCACATTGTGGGAAACGACGAACACGTCGGCTTCCGGGTCGTTGACTACTCGGACTCGCGCGTTCTCTAGCGCCGCGCGCCTCTCAGCCGGCAGGCGCAGCCTCTTCACAGGCTCTCGGCGCTGCGCGGCGGCGAGCACCGACCCGGCAACCGCCAAAACGATCGAGAGTGTCCGTGTCCCGGCCATGCCCGGTTCCTCCTATTCTCCCGCCAGCGTATGCGCTCGCCCCTGTGTTTTCAGCGCCGCCTGCGAGGAAGGCCGCTCGCAGAGCTCTATGCGGTGGAGCTGGCCGCGATGGACTACCTGGAAGACCAGACGGCGCCAGGTCGGGGGGAGGTGGGGGTCGGTCTTCGGGCCGTCGGGGGTCAGCCGCAGGCCGGCGAAGCCGAAAACCACCGCCTGCCACACTCCGCCAGCCGATGCGGCGTGGATGCCCTGGGCGGCGTTGCCGCGAGTGTCCTCCAGGTCAACGAGCGCCGCTCGCACGAAGTGTTCGTAGGCCACCTCGACCATCCCCAGCCTTGCGGCGACGAGGGCGTGGACCGCCGGCCCGAGGCTCGAGCCGAAAAGGTGGTCGGTGAGCGGCTCGTAGTAATCCCAGTTGGCCTGGACAGCCCGGCGGTCGTAGGCCTCGGGGAAGAGGCAGAAGAGCATGAGGACGTCGGGTTGCTTGAGGACCCGGAGTTGGTTGGTGCGTTCCAGGCCGAGGGCGTCCTGGACGGAGAGTTTGCGCGGCTCGAGGGCGGCCCAGTCAATGGGCTCGAGGTCGAAGAAGCCCGGGAATTGCTCGATGAGGCCGTCGGAGCGCGGCTGTGGGACGTGGAGGCGGTCCGCGACCTCGCGCCAGAGACCCGGGTCGAGGTCGAGGCGGCAGGCCAGCCGCTCGCTGGCCTGGGGATAGTTTTCTCGGAGCCAGTCGAGCACCTCGACCGCGCGCAGGAGCTGCCAGCGGGCGAGGGCGTTGGTGTAGGCGTTGTCGCCGATGTGGGTGTGGTATTCGTCTGGGCCGATGACGTTGCGGATGTGGCAGGAGCCGTCGGGGTCGCGTTCAGCGCGGCTGACCCAGAAGTTCGCGCCGTCGAGGACGACCTCGGCGCCGTGGTCGGCCATGAAGGCGTCGTCGCCGGTGGCAAGCCAGTATTGCCAGACCGCGTAGGCGATGTCGGCGGTGATGTGGATTTGAAGATCGCCGGTCCAGACGCGGACGAGCCGCGCGGGGTCTTCGGGGTGAGGGAGCCAGGGCGGGGTGACCTCGTCGCCGGTCTCGGCGCTCTCCCAGGGGAATTGCGCTCCGCGACAGCCGCAGGCTTTGGCTTTTCGCCGCGCCCCGTCGAGGCGTCGCGCCCGGTAGAGGAGGAGATTCCGCGCCACCTCGGGCAGGGTGTAGGTGAACAAGGGAAGGACGAAGATTTCGGTGTCCCAGAAAACGTGGCCGCGGTAGCCGAAGCCGCTGAGCGTGCGGGCGCCGATGCTGGAGTCGAGGTCGCGGCGAGGGGCGGCGACGAGGAGCTGGAAGATGTTGAACCGCACGGCCTGTTGCGCGCGCTCGTCGCCCTCGATGACGATGTCGGCCACCGCCCAGAGCTTGTTCCACTCGCAGGCGTTTCGCTGGAACTCGCGGTGGTAGTCCCCGGCGGCGTCGAGGGCGGCGATGGCTTCGCCGAGCGGGTCCGGGCATTCGCGGCTGGTGGCCAGGGCGACGGTCTTGGTCGCCACGAGGCTCTGGTTTCGTCCGAGCCGCTTCCTGGCCACCAGGGTTGGCTGGCCGCGAGTGTCCCAGAACTCGCTGGCCGGCTGGCCATCCACCTCGAGGCGCATTGCCTGGGCGAGGCGAATTCGGGACGCGCGCGTCTGGGAGAGGAGCCAGGCGGCTGCGCCATCGCGCCCTTGCGCGAGGGGGGTCCAGTGGAGGGTCCCGAGGTTTTCGGCGTCGGCGTGGAGGCTGGCGCGGAGTTCGATCTCGCCATCGAAATCGAGCGGGCGGACCTCCCAGCGGACGAACACCAGGCACTCGTTGGCCATGCTGGCGAATCGCTCGCAGGCAAGTTCGATTGTCTGGCCTCGGGGGCTTCGCCAGGTGAGGCGTCGGGTGAGGACGCCGTTTCGGAGGTTGAGGGTTCGGCGCCAGGCGAGGAGTTCGCCGCGCTCGAGGCTCAATCCCTCGCCCTCGACCAGAAGTTCCAGGCCGAGGAAGTCTGGGATATTGGCGAGTTCGCTGAAATAGGTGGGCACGGCGTCGAAGACGCCGTGGACGAATGCCGCGCGCTGTTCTCCCGGGTGGCTCTCCTCGAGTGCGCCGCGTATGCCCAGGTAGCCGTTGCCGATGGTGAAGACGGTTTCCTTGTGGTTGAGGCGTTCTGGCTCGAAGGTTTCCTCGACGATCGCCCAGCGCGCGTCGTCGTGGTCGGGCCGCGCGGATGGAGAACTGGCGAGGGCCTCGGTGATTCGGGGCCAAGAGACCCCATCGAGCGACGGGAAGACGGCGTGGGCGTGGCCGACGCGCTCGGTCGGTCCGAGGCCCACCGCCCACATTCCGGCCAGGAGCGCGGCGGTGACCCCTGCGGCGGCGTCCTCGACCACGAGGCACTCGTGGGGCGGGACGCCGAGCATCTCGGCGGCGGCGAGGAAAAGGTCGGGGGCGGGCTTCGTCCGCTCGGCGCAGTGGCCGTCGGCCAGAGCGTCAATCTCGCCCGACAGCCCGAGGCGTTCGACGACGGTTCTGGCGTTCTTGCTCGCCGAGCCGATGGCCACCTTGATGCCGGCCCGGCGCAGTTCGTGGAGCAGTTCCAGGGCGCCCGGAAGCAGGTCGGCGGGGGTGATCCCCTCGAGGAGTTCCTGGTAGTAGCGGTTTTTCCGCTCGGTCATCTCGTTGAATCTCTCGGGCGGGACTTTTCTGTCGCCGAGGATTATCTGGAGGGAGCGCTGGCGGGAGACGCCGCGCAGTTGCTCGTTGACCTTGCGGTCGAAGGGGATGCCCTCCTCGTCGGCCAGGCGCTTCCACGCCTGGTAGTGGAGTTCGGCGG
>CAYYCI010000189.1:0-7588 GCA_964470215.1 uncultured Planctomycetota bacterium | reverse complement strand
GGGCCAGCACCCTGTGCCTGCCGCTTTCCCTCTCCCACACCCAGACCTCGGCGTGAGTGGGGCTGAGGTAGCGCTCGACCACGTAGGCCAGTCGGTTCCCGTCGGGCGACCAGGCTGGCCAGTAGCCGCAGTGGTAGTGGTCGAATATGGCCTGTGCGAGGACCTTGCGCGCCCCATCCTCAGCCGACGCGACGAAGAGCGCCCAGGGCGCGTTCCGCTGGCTCCTGGCAACAAAGGCCACCAGGCGGCCATCGGGGGACGGCGCGGGCGCGCGAACCGAAGCGAACCGCTCCGCCACCACCCTGGTCCCCCCGCCATCAACCTCGACCCTCACGACTCGCGCGCTACCCGGGGAGTCCAGGGCCAACACCAGCGAGCGTCCGTCCGGCATCCAGGCGAGGTCCACCAGGCCGCGGAGCGACTCTCCTCGCCATAGCGGCGTGCTGGCGTCGTGGCCACGTCCGAGGAGGTAGAGCGCGGCCTGACGGGGGCGGTTCTTGCCCGCGGCGACCTCCAGGCTCAGATAGGCAGCGCAATCCTGGCGCGGAGCCGGCAGGAAGCCGGCGGGGCGGTGGTGGAGGCGAGCGGTCGAGAGGTCGCGGGCGGAGCCCGAGGCCACCTCGACCTCGCGGATCGCCAGCGAACCGTCGTGGCGCTCGTAGGCGTAGAAGAGCCGCGAGCCATCGAGCGACCAGACCGGCGGATAGTATGCCGGATGGTCGCGGACGCAGGCGCCGATGGCCAGCGCGAGAAGAGCGAGGAAGAGTCGCAACGCCCAGCCAGGCTCCGGTGTTCCACCCGGCAAGCGCCACCCCAGCGACAGTTGAGCGGTTCGCCGAAGAGGACAGCGACGCCTGAGGCGTGGTGGGCTTGACCGGCCGGGGCCACTTCGGCTACACTCCGGCGGAGCATCGCAAGGAGACAGAAGCGTGGGGACGATCTTTGTCGCAGGCATCATCCAGGGGTCGCTGCGCGACCGCTCGATCCACGGACAGGACTACCGCCGCCGTATTGTCGGGCTGTTGCGGGCGGAGTTTCCGGACCTCGAGGTCTACTGCCCAATCGAAAACTACCCGAATTCGCTGGAGTTTCCCGAGCCCGTGGAGCGCTCGACGTTTTTCTCGCTGATGGAGCGAGCGGCGGAGGCCGACGTGCTGGTGGCGTATGTGCCGGAGGCCTCGATGGGGACGGCCATCGAGATGTGGCAAGCCCGTCGCCAAGGGCGGCTCGTCGTGACCATCTCGCCGATGAGCGCGAACTGGAGCGTGAGGTTCCTCTCGGACGTCGTCCTGCCCGACATTGCGGCGTTCGAGGATTTCGTCCAGTCCGGGGAGTTCCGCCGGCTTCTCGCTGCCAGGGGGATTATACACCACGAGCCTTCGGGAAACCAGCGCCGGGGCCAGGATGACTGACGGAGAACGCTTCGAGGTCTTCGGCGCCTCCCTCGAGGAAGTCAGGGCGCTCGTCGAGTCGCTCGGCGAGCCGCCCTACAGAGCCGCGCAAGTCCTCTCGTGGGCATACGGCCGTCGAGTGCGCGACTTCCACGCCATGACGAATCTGCCGATGGGTCTTCGAGAGCGCCTGGGGGCGTCGGCCCGCCTGATGACCTCGTCGGTCGAGGATGTCCGACGGAGCCTTGACGGCACGACGAAGTTGTTGGTCCGCCTCGCGGACGGCGAGGCCATCGAGGCGGTCTCCATTCCCGAGGGTCGGCGCAACACCGCATGTCTCTCGACCCAGGTCGGTTGTCCCGTGGGCTGCGTTTTCTGCGCCAGTGGACTTGGCGGGTTGGTTCGCAACCTGCGGCCCGGGGAGATCGTCGAGCAGGTTCTCCACCTCCTGGACGTTCTCCCGGCGGAGGCGCGTCTGACCAATGTGGTGGTTATGGGAGTGGGCGAACCGCTGTTGAACTACGCGGCGACGCGTCGCGCGCTGGAGGTTCTCACCGCCCCGTGGGGCTTCGGCCTCAGTCCTCGGCGGATAACCGTCTCGACCGTCGGACTGCCCGAGAGGCTCGAGCGCCTGGCCGCCGAAGGCCCGCCGGTGAACCTGGCGGTCTCGCTCCACGCCAGCGACGACCTCACTCGCTCGCGCCTCGTGCCAGGGGCGAGAGCGATCCGCGACGTCCTGGCCGCCGCAACCCACTACCAGCGCGAGACCGGCCGCGAGGTCACGGTCGAGTATGTCCTCGTCGCAGGCGTCAACGACTCGCGGGACGATGCCCGGGGCCTGGCGCGGCTCGTGGCCCGGCGGCCATTCCTGGTCAACCTCATCCCGGTCAACGAGGTCGCGGGTCTGGGGTGGCGAGCGCCCGATGCGCGGCAGGTGGAGCGGTTTGCCTCGGCATTGCGGGCCCGGGGGGTCCGGGTGCAAGTCCGCAGGCGGCGCGGGGCCGACATCGAGGGGGCTTGTGGCCAGTTGCGCCGCCGCTCACCGCGCTCCTGAATCCTTCTTCGTCGTCGGCGGGCGTGGAGGCACCGCGCCCTTCCGCCCCTGGAGTTGTTCCAGGCGGGCCTTCGCACGCTTGGCGAAGGGGGAGGAGGCGTGGTGGGCGACGACCTCGGCCAGGCGCAGCCGCGCGCGCTCGGGCTCTCCGAGCTCCAGGTAACTCTCCCCGCACCACAGAAGCGCAAGAGGGAGGAAGGGCGACTCGGGGTGTGCCTCGACGAACTTCTCGTAGTACTCGGCGGCCTGGCGATGCTGCCCCGCGAGGGTCGCGCACTGCCCCATGCGCAGCCGAGCGATCTCACAGGCCGGTTCGTCGGGGTACCTGTTGAGGAAGTGGTCGTAGATTTGGATGGCGGGCCCGAAGAGACCCTCGGCGCCGGCGGTCTCGGCGGCCTCGAAGAGCCGCAAGGCGGCCTTGTCCTTCGGCAGCATTTCCTCGGGTGGCGGGGGCCAGATGCTGACGGCCAGCGCGGGGCTGGGGTTCTCGTGGCCCGCGCCGTGGCCGGCCTTCCGGGCGACGGGTGGGCGCTCGGTTCGATCTGCACCGACCGGCCCCCAGAAAATCCGGACGGTGGCGGCCGCGAGCACAAGCGCGACCAGCAGGAGCACCACGGCCAGTTCCTTGCGGTCCATCGGCTTCGCCCGGTCGGTTTCACTCCGCGGCGTCGTCGCCCGCCGTCTGGAGTTCGGGGAGAGGGCGGGCGAGGTAGCGACGCTGACACGCCATGCAAAGGTCGAAGACAAACTCCTTGTAGATGCTGTCCTGGAGTTCCTGCGGGTCGGCTTCGGCAAGGCGGCTGAGCAGGGCCTGGATTTCCGACCGATGGTCCCGCGCCAGGTCGTCCGGGGTCAACTCCAGGGGGTCGTAGGCGGCGAAGACCTGGATGCGGACGACGTAGCGGGCAGGCTCATCGGCCAGGAGAGCTTTCCCACACCCGTCACAGGTCAATCCGTCCATTTCGGTGCCAGGGTTACCTTTCCGGCTTGACGTCGCGCCAGAAGAAACACTCCCGCTCGTCGGTGCGTTCGATGGTCAGGGTCTCGGTGTGACCGTCACAAAACACCCAGTTGGCGCGGGCGGAGTGGCGGGCGTAGACCTGGCCCTCGTATCTCTGGCCCGGGTAGTCCACATCGGCGCCGCTGACCTCGACGAAAGTGAAGTCCGAGGGCGGGTGTTGCGGCTTGACGACCCAGTGGCCGTCGTTGTTCTCTCCGAAGAGGAACGTTCGCCCAGTGTCGAGAATGTCGTCCATGTGGGTGACCTTCATCTCGCCGGAACTGTCGCGCAGCACCTCGCCGGGATGCATGCCCATGAACGCATTGAAACCGTAGAAACTCTTGTGGCCCTTGAAATTCCGCACTGAAGGGCAGCGGTAGATGCCGTAGAGGGCCTCCTCGTCCTTCCCACGCGTGCCCACAAATGGCAGGAGTTTCCCTCGCCAGGTGTAGGAGTGATAGACATACTCCCCCTCCGCCCCTTCGCGGTCCCCGTCGAAGAGCGTGTCGTCGTTGAGGATCGAGTCGTCGAGCGCTGCCGGGTCGCCTCCCTTGGTGTCCACGTGGGCAGGCGAGGGCAGGAAGCCCTCGAAGGTGCCCTGATAACTGACCACGGCGCTGGCCAACTGGCGCAGGTTCGAGATGCACTGCGCCACGCGCGCCCTGCCCGCCGCGCGCAGGAGGACCGGCAACGCCAATCCCACCAGCACCATGATGACGCTGATGACGACGAGGAGTTCGACGAGCGTGAAGGCTCGGATGCGTTGGTCGGGAAGCTTTCCCATGCCCGGTGGCTCCCTGCTGGTTGGCTTATCGCCCCCCCTTTCCTCTCCCCCAATAACATGCTACCACACCGGGCCGCTTTTGCAAGCGCGGGCAGTGGGATCGGCGTGCCCCACCATTGTAAGTCCAATCGTTCTCCTGCTGTCCTGGAGGGGGTGTGGGCCGGAAGGACCGAGCCTATGAAGCGAGCCGGCGGGGTGGATTGCTGTGGCCGCCGCGTGGGCATTGGCACGCTTTTTGCGCCGCAATCACCTGCCAGGCGAGAGGGAAAAGAATGCTTTGGCATGCCGCCCTCAGGTCGCCGGCCCTGCGGTTCGCTTCGCTCTGGGGCTCTCGCCCTTTCTCCACCGCATTCTTTTCCCTCTCGCCCGCGTTGGAAACCCACGGTGCACAAAAGCGTGCCAATGCCACGCGCAGCGGCCCTACGAGAGGATGGGCTTGACGGGCTCGCTCATGGACGTTTCGCAGGAAACGCCTGGTGAATGCTAGATGGTTGCCTTTGCGCCAATGGCCTGCAATCCGGAGTCGCACCCGAGTGAGGTCGGCGCCCGGCTCGCCTTCGGCTTGTTATCGCTTGGGCGATTGTTTAGAATCTCGCGGCGAGGACCGTGGCGATGTGGCTCGAACCTGTCGCGATCGCAGTGTGGGTCTGTGCGCCGGGGGCCGCCCCGAGGGTTCAGGCCTTCTACCCGCCGCGCATGGCGGTCCAGGTGGCCTCGGGCACGCTCGCGCTCCCCGACGGCACTGAACTCGATGTCAGGGGCGGGGAACTGAGCGTGGCGCCGCCGGTCGTGCGCGAGGAGGTCCTCGAGAGCGAGCCCCTGCCGCTCCTGACCCTGAAGCCGAGGCTCGACACCCTCATGCTGGGCTTTCTTTTCCGGAGCATCGTCCCGGGCTCGGTCAGGGTGACGAGTGCGGACGGCGCGCTGACCTACGACCTCGGGCGCGACTACGAGTTCGACCCCGAACGCGGCCAGGTCCGGCCTGTGAAGGGGCGCCTGGTCGGGCGCGTGAAAATCTCATACAAGTTGGTCACCCAGCGGATTGACCTCGTCCAGGTCAGCCGGGATGGCAAGGTTACCGTCAAGAAAGGCACCCCCGCGGTCGTCTGCCCAACTCGCCCAGACCCCGACCCCGGCGCCCTGCCGCTCGCCGGCATCTACGTCCACACGGCGAACCATCCCGGCCAGTTCGTGGTCACTCAGGACGACATTTTCCCCGTCGGGCCCGCGCCGCCGGTCCAGCCCATCAATCCCCGGGGCGTGGCGCGCTCGCTGGCAAAACTCAGGGCCGGCGAGACCCTGACGATTGCCTTCTTCGGCGACAGCATCACCCTGGGGGCCGAGGCGGGCAAGTGGTGGGCCGATCGCTCGAGGACCTACACCGGCCTGGTCGTCGCGGGCCTGCGCCGCCTCTTTCCGCGCGCGGCCATCGTCGAGGTGCCGGCCTATCGCGGGGGCGTCAACACCATAAGCGGGCGAACGGTCTTCGAGAGCCGCGTCCTGCCGTTCTCTCCGCCACTTCCCGGGGAGAAACGCGCGGTAGTGTGGTGGGAGGCCGAGAAGCCGTCCGAGAGCAATTTCCCCGCCACCACGCTCTTCTCCCCTGCTACCGACGCCGAACGCGACCGCCTCTCGGGGGGCAGGTGGCTCACCTCGATGGGGCAGAGGCAGGGCGAGCCCTTGCGAGCCGCTTATCGCATCGCAGTCAAGACGACCGCTCGCTATCGCCTCTACGTCCGCAAGTTCGCCAACCGCGGCGCATTCCGATGGCGATTCGACCGAGGGGAGTGGACGACCTGTCCTGCGAGGCAGCCATCCGAGGACACGGTCGAGTTCCGCCGCTTCGTCGAACTGGCCTGGGTGAGGCTCGGCCAGGTGGAACTGCGGGCAGGCGAACACCGCTTCGAGATCGAACTCCTCGCCGGTCCGGGGCGCGACCAGCTGTCGGGCTTCGACTGCTTCGCGCTGGTTGCCGGGCCGTTTCGCCCCAGCGGCAAACAGAAGCCCGTGCCTCTGGGCCTCGCGGCGCTGGCCTGGTGGGAGGGCGAGGACGCCGCCACCGACAACTTCCCCGAGTGCGCGGCTTTCGTCCCGACAGACGACGACCAGAGGGCCGCGCTCTCGGGCGCCCGATGGCTCCACACCGACACCATCCCGCTCAGCGGCCGCCTCCTGGCCACCTGGCGAGTGGCGGTGGGGCAGTCGGGGCGCTACCGCTTCTTCGCCCGCGCCCTCGCCATCCAGGCCCCCTTCCGATGGCGTTTCGACGGCCAGGAGTGGCGGCCTTCTCCGCCAGCGGCCAGGCCACTCGACCTCGCTCCCTTCCGCCCAGGGGTCGAGGTGGCTTGGGTCGAACTCGGGACGGTGGGCCTGGACGCCGGCTCCCATACCCTCGAGGTCGAGATTCCCGGCCAGCCTGGGCAACTGACCGATGTGGCATTCGACTGCTTCGCGCTGGCCATCGGCAGTTTCCAGCCCCACGGCAAGGCCAAGCCGGCCCCGGGAGAGCGCTACATCGACCTCCTGGTCATCGCCCTCGGGATGAACGACACCCACGTGGCCATCCCCCGCTTCAAGGACAACCTCCGTGCCTACGTCGCGGAGGCCCGGCGGCGAGGGATGGAGGTCTTGCTGGTGACGCCCATTGCGCCCAATCCCTGGCTCGAACGCGCGGACCCCCGCGCTGTGGGAAAAGCCCAGACAGCAAAGGCCATCGTCGAGGTCGCGAAGGAGACCGGGGTCGCCTGCGCCGACGTCCACACCGAGTGGCAGAATCTCGCCCGACGTGGCATCCCCCCTTTCAGCCAACTCCACAACTGGATCAACCATCCCGGCGAGGCCGGCATGCGTCTCTACGCCGATGTCATCTTGAGGTTCTTTCAGCCAGGAGGAACGAAGTGAAGAACATCGTGGTGTTCGTCACCGACACTTTCCGGTGGGACAACCTGGGGGAGCGAGCGAGGCGGGTCGTTCGCACTCCCGAGCTCGACGCCTTCGCAGCCGAGCGCGCGACCGCCCTCGAGCGGTTCTACGCAGGGAGTTTCCCCACGATCCCACACCGCACGGACCTGGCCACCGGCACCCTCGGCTGGCCGCGCTACGGCTGGCAGGCGATTGACCTGAGCAGCCCGAACCACATCGCGCGCCTCCTCGCCCGCGCCGGCTACGCCACCCAACTCATCTGCGATTGTCCTCACCTTTTCAATGCGCGCTTCCAACACGGCTTCCAGGCCGCTTTCCAACACCGCGGCCAGGAGGGCGACAAGCCGCTCCTCCACCTCAACGACCCGATCCCCGAAGTCGTCCCCATCGAGAAGACCCGCCACCTGCCGCAGTTCCGCGGCCGCACCCTGGCCGAC
>CAYYCI010000188.1:0-7612 GCA_964470215.1 uncultured Planctomycetota bacterium | reverse complement strand
AGCGTTCGGCATGTGGAGCTTCGGAACGAGGGGTCGGAGTCGGCAGCCAGCCAAGACATTCTTTCCCTTCTCGCCTGGGAATTGATTGCGGTGCAAAAAGCGTGCCAAAGCCAACGCATCCCGGCCCGCTGCCATCCCGGGTTTCCTCATAGATGTGCCACCGGCGGATGTGATTGCGCGCCGGCTCAGAGTTCCACGACCCCCTCGAAGACCTCCTCCGCCGGGCCTGTGAGGTAAACACAACCGTCGTCGGCCCACTCGATCTCGAGGTCGCCGCCGAGCAGGTGGACGGTTGCTCGCCGGTCGGTCTTTCCGTTCAGCGCGGCGGCGACGAGCGAGGCGGAAGCGCCGGTGCCGCAGGCAAGGGTCTCGCCCGAGCCGCGCTCCCACACCCGCATCTTCAGTTCGTTCCGTCCGAGCACCTCGACGAACTCGACGTTCGTGCGGTTCGGGAACAGGCGGTGGTTCTCGATAAGCGGCCCGTGGGTGGCCACGGGATAATCGTCCAGTCCCTCGACGAAGATGACGCAGTGGGGATTGCCCATCGAGACGGCGGTGTAGCGGAGGGTGATGTTGCCCTCGTGGGGGAGCTCGATGGTCAGTTCGTCGTCCACGGCGCGCCCCGGCGGGCCTTCGATGGGGATTTCGGAACGCTCGAGGCGCGGGGTGCCCATGTTGACCGTGACGGCTCTGGCCACTCCGTCCCGGGCCTGGATGCGGACAGTCAGGACGCCGGCTCCCGTCTCGATGGTGGTTTGTTCGGAGGCGATCAGGCGCCGGTCGTAGAGGTACTTGGCGAAGCAGCGGATGCCGTTCCCACACATTTCGGCCTCGGAGCCATCGGCGTTGAAGATGCGCATGCGGAAGTCGGCGCGCTCCGACGGCAGGATGAGGATCAGGCCGTCGGCGCCGACGCCGAAGTGGCGGTCGCTGAGCCGACGCGCCAGAGCGGCCGGGTCCTCGACGACCCGCTCGCGGCAGTCAACGTAGATGTAGTCGTTGCCGCAGCCGTGCATCTTGACGAACGGGATGGTCTTCCCGGTGGCTCCGAGGCTCACGAGACGTGCTCCTTGCTTGAGGGCGTTGACGACTTCCTGGGTGCCTGGGAGAAGGCCGACGGCGTCCTTGAGTTCGCCGATTAGTTTGCGCGGCTGGACCCACTCGCTCTTGTGGCGGATGAAGGCGCCGGTGCGGGGGACCACGAGGTCGGCCTTGCGGCGGGAGTGGAAGACCAGCGAAAGCGGCCCGGCCCCCTCGGCGAGGGGCAGTTCCACACGCTGCCCGGCCTCCAGGCGGCCGGGCACGGGCAGCGGAGGCGGCGAGGGCTGGCCTTCGGGGACCTGGAAGTTTGCGGCCTCGAGGTCAACGGTGAAGGTGTTGCAGTTCTCGACCTCGACAGCCTGCGCGGTGCGCCTGGCGGCGATGCCCCTGACGAAGGCTGCCGTTCCAGGTCCAGCCAACTCCGCCTGCCAGCGGTCCTCGTAGTCCACGTCCATCAGTTCGAAGAAGTCCTTGGTGTATTCGCGCAATGTGCCGACGCATTCTTCCTGGACAGCGGCGTCCTTGGGGAGTTGGAGGACGACCCGCAGGCCGATTTGTTTCTCGAGGAGCGGGTCGTAGGTCACGTCGGAGGCGGTGCCGATGGTCTGCTTGCCGATCCTGTCCACGTACTTGCCGCCGGTCTTCATGACAGGGGCGGCGGCCTGGATGCTCTTGACGCGCCCCATGACGAGGGTGAAAGCCTCGAGGAGGGAGTCCTTGACGCTGGCCAGGAAATTGCGGATGGCGCGGGCGGTCCGTCGGATGAAGTTGGGGTGGTATGCCTTTTGAGCGCGGCGCTGGCGCTCGCGCATCTGGGCCTCGCTGAGCGCGTCGCAGTAGCGGACCAGCGCGTGGATGGTGCCGTACTCGGGACGGAAGATCAGGAAGCTGGTCTTGAGGGTGCCGTCCTGGGGGGTGGTGCGTTCGTAGAGGAGTTCGAGGCCGCTTTTCTCGACGTCGAGTTCTCCGTGATAGACACGTCCGTCCTTCAACTCGAGCGTCACGGGGTAGCCCTCGAGGTCCTTGAGGCAGCGGTCGCGGGTGAGGCGGGAGACGATAGCGCCGACCAGTGTGGCCAGGACGAGGAAGAGGAGCGTGGCCGAGAATGGATTATCGGCCACCCACTTGAGGAATCCTCCGACGGCGCCGCTGGGGGCCTGTCCCGGCGCCTCGCCGGCCAAGGCCCACGAGCCACACAACGCGATCATCAAGCCGATGCGTCCCATGGTCCGATCCCACACTGTCCTTGAGGCAGGCGGCATTATAGGTGGCGACTCCGGCGATGTCAACGCTGCGCACCGCGGGGGTCGGGCCGCCCGTCCGTGTTCGTCCGTGCCCGTCCGTGTCAGTCCGTGTTCGTCCGTGCCAGGCTCACGGATCAGGAAGGCCGCCTGGCAGCCACGCCGCGCTCACTGTTGGAGGTCGGGCAGGTAGCCTGTGGCGCCGAGGATGCGGCACAGCGCGAGCGGGAGCGGCCGTCCCGGGGCGGTGAAAGCGAGGCGGAAGCCGACATCGCTGTAGCCTCTCCGCTCCGCAACGAGGGGGCCGACCGGCAGCGGGGTGTCGAACGGCCTGCTCTTTCCGTCCCAGACCTCCGGGGCCGAGAGTGCCGAGCCGCCGATGACCTGGACCAGCCTGGGGCTTTTCTCCAGTTTTTGAAGCAGCGCCGCGCGCAGGAAGGGGCCGCGCACCTGGTCGGGGAAGGAAGCGACCTGTTCGGCCAGGGTGCGTTGCTCGTCGGCGGGCATATCGAGGAGGAACTCGGCGACGTTGCCCACCAGGTGGGTAAAGCGCTCGGCCGAGCCGACCGGCTGGAACCACAGCGACTGGTCGTCGTCGGCGGTCAGTGGCTGGGCGGAAGGGCCTGTCTTACCCGGCAGACCCATCGGCCAGAAGATGCCTGAGTCGGGCCACAACGGGGGCTTCCCGGCAGTCTGGCGAAGGAAGTCTTGCTCTCTGGCCCAGGTCTTGTCGCGGAGGTTCGGCTTCTGGCCAGCGCTGGCCGTCTTCGCGGCCGCTTTCCATTCGGCAGCCGTCGGGAGACGACAGCCGAGAAGCCAGGCGAAATAGATGGCCGCGGCGGGCGAGACTTGCTGGATGGGATGGATTTCGCTGGGGAGGGCTCTCGAGATGCCTGGCGCGTACGTGAAACCGTCGAGCCAGCGTTCGGCCCGCCGCATCCGGCGTTCGCCCTCAACCGAAGCCCACTCCCAGGCGCAGGGACCCTCGGGACGCTCGGCCAGCATGCCCTCCATTGTTTTCCAGGCTTTGGCCGCGCTCACCACGTCAAGGAACAGTCCTAGGGTCACTTCGGTCGCCGACAGGTAGGTCGCGTTCTTCTGCTCGGGCACCTGGACGGGGAGGAAGACGATCTTGTAGCCTGTTCCAGGGCAGGAGTATGAGATGCTGTGGCCATCCGGGCTTACCTGGACGGGCCAGCGGACACCGGTTTTCCCTGCGGCCGGGCCGACGCTGGCGAAGAGTTCGGCAGGGTCGGCACTGGGGCTTTTGCGGATAGCCCTCTCGATGGCGCTGACCAGTTCAGCGACTTGTTTCTTGCCCTTCATTTCCTCTGGCAACCTGCCCACATCGTGGAGGAAGGAATGAGCGGCTTTCGAGACGTCCTGTCGGGGGTTCACCAGGCTCTGGCGGAGGTGGAAGATTGCCAGGCGCAGTCGGGTAACCGGCGTCAACTGGGCCTCGCCCACTCCCATCTCGCCCCGGATGGCTTCGGTGGTGACGAGGTCCTTATCGGCGAAGTCGTCAGAGGGTTGCTCGATGGCCAGCGCATTGAACGCTTTCTGCCAGCGACGCGCGCTCTCGGCGGGCAAAGTCTCTTCGATCCACTTCACCGCCTCTTTGTTCTCGATGCTCTTGGCGATGTTGCGGATGCGTTTCTCGAGGTCCGCTTCGCGCCGCAGGTCTTCGAGTGAGGTTGGCCAGTCCTCGAACTGGCCCAGCCGTCGCCAGGCGAGCAACTTCGCCTGGGGCGGGGCCTGGTTGTCGGGGGACTCGAGCCAGGCGAGGAGGCCCTGGCGGCCGAGTTCCTTTATCCCGGCGAGCGCCCGGGCGCGCCCGACGGTTGGCTCGAAGGCCGCGCCGAGTTCGGGGGGGACCTCGATTTTGCCCCATTCGGCCAGGAGTTCGATGAGGGAGTAATCGTGGTCGGGTGGCTCCACGTCTGGGAGCCACCCCTGGTCAAGGATGGTGGCCATCTCGTGGCAGCAGGTGAGGGCCTTTGCAGCAGAGAGCCGCCAGCGGCGGAAAGATTCGGTTGCCTCGCTCCAGTCGGGCGTCTCCTTAAATGCCTGGGCGGTGCATCCGGGGATGCCGGAATCGTCCCAGGGCACTTTCTGAAGGACGGTCTCGAGGGTTGCTTCGCGCCTCGCGAGGAGCGCTTTGGCGACGGCATCGCGCATCGGGCCCTCTCGAATGCCTGCGGCGGAGTGTGCTAGATCGAGTGGCAGGGCCTGGTCGTCGTCGAGCGCGGAAAGAAAATCGCGGACGGTGTTCACCTCCTGGCGGAGGGTGTCGTAGCGGTCGGGGTCGGAAGCAAGGCCCGGCGCGGTTATCTCGGTCGGCACCAGGGCGTCGCGGCGTTCACGCCACCTGGCGTTGATCGCCTCGGAACGACACACTTTCTGAGCGTTGCGCACTTGCCCCAACCACTCCGAAGCCTCCCTCTCGAGGTCGGCGAGCGAGGATGTGGACGGACGGGCGAGCCTGGGGAGTTCCTTCCAGCCAAAATAGGCGCCTGCGGCGATTGCCGCCGCGGCCACGAGGGCGATGGCGGCGTACAGGAGGGCCTTCCCGGCCGCGCTGGGTCGAAGGCGGGCGAGTTCGTCGGCCACGGCCTGAAGTTCGGCTGTGCCGGCGGCCATGTCGGGTGCCAGGAGGCGGCTACAGAGCCCGCGCCAGGCGTCGCCGTAATGGTTCCATTCGAGCGAGGGGCCGATGGGCCAGCAGTCCCTTGGCACGAAGGGTTGGCCGGTGACGAGTTGGTAGAGCATCTCGCCGAGGGCCCTGAGGTCTGTGGCATAGGTGGTTCCTTTGCCCAGTTCTTGCGGCGATGCCGGGTCGGTGAGTGCTACGCGGTCCCTCGGTCCAATCCCGTCGAGGAGAATGTTAGTGGGTTTGAGGTTGCCGTGGGGTCTGTTGGCGGCCTCCTGGAGCTCGAGCAGGCCCTGGACCGCGGAAGAGAAGACGTTGTGGAGAGCGGCGGGAGTGAGATGGGCGTTGGTGTCGAGGAGTTCCTTGAGCGAGAGTTTGAATCGGTCCGTGACATAGAAGGCGTTGCCGGAGGCCTGGCCGCTCTGGTAGATGGGTGCCCAGTGAGAGCCCTGGCTAGCGGCCTTGGCCTGGGAGTCGGCTGCGGCCAGGAATGGACGCAGGTCGAATCCCTGGCGTTCCGTGCCGAGGAATGTGGCGGTGGGAGCGATGAGCTTGAGGGCGAAGCGGGGCGACTCGTCCCTCTTCCCGTCGGCCCGCCGTGCCTCCCACACGCTCGTCAACGGCCCCTCGGCAATGTGCCTTACGGTCTCGAAGTTGCCGTAGAGCGCCACCAGGCCACCCGCTCCTCTAACGTTGTCGCCCGTAAGCATATCGCGCCCGCCTGCCAATTGCAACCCCATTGCTGAGCGAAGCAATCTGTGGCCGGAGCGGCCCGAGCCCAAAGCGAGCCCTTGCAGTGGGCCGAGAAGGTCGTATAATCGCAGTGAGAACTCTCGTTGGCTGTGGGCGCAAACGAAGGTTCGGCCGAGGAATTGGAGATAGCCAGATGTGTTCGTCAAAGGGTCGGGCGGTCACCAGGCGCTGCTTCGCAAAGGGGTGCGCTGCGGGGTTGGCTTTTTGCGCGTCGGGGAGCCTGGCGGGCGAGGCGCGGCGCCAGAAGGTCCGTGTGGCGCTCGTGTTTCTCTCGCGGAGAGGCTCCAGTTGGCCCTCGCCAGTCTTCGATGTCGCCAAGCGCGAAGGGGAGGTTCTCGCCCTTCTCCGCAAGGGGTGCCCGGAGGTCGAGTTCGTGCCTGTCGCGGTGCGCAGCCCCGGGGATGCCCGCAAGGCGCTCGACCTCAAGGACAAGGTGGATGGCTACCTGATTTACACCCTGACGCTCACGTGGGGCTTGCGGGGAGCGTTGATGGCCATTGCTGGCGCTGGCAAGCCGGTGGTCGTGGCCGACGAGATTCTCGGCGGCTCGGGGCTTTTCCTGACGGGCTATAGCGCGCTGTGCCGGCGGCGAGTGGCTGCCGTGGGCGTGTCGTCGTCGCGGGACGAAGACCTCGTGGCAGTGGCGCGGTGTTTCTCGGCACTGGGAGAGCCCGGCATGACTCCTGCGGCATTCGCCCAGCGGTGCCAGGAAGTCTATCGCAAGACCTTTCCGAAGGTGGGCGAACTGAAGTGTCTGGATGACCGGGTGGAACTGACCGACATAGGGAAGTGTGTCGAGCGCTTCAAGCGGTCGCGATTCCTGATCGTCGGCCGGGGCAGGGCGGGCCAGAGGGCCCGTTTCCTCGGCGCCGAGGGCGTTTTCGTTGGCTTCGAGGAACTGAAGGCCCTCTACGACAAGGTGGACCCCGACGAGGCGGCGGCGCGGGCCGAGCGGTGGACGAAAGAGGCCGAGAGGGTCATTGACGCGCGACCAGAGTGGATTCGAAAGTCCGCGGCGGTTTACCTGGCGCTCCTCGAACTCCTGAAACGTTACGAGACCGACACGGTGACGATCAACTGCCTTGGCGGCTTCGCGGCAGGAAAACTCCCTGCGTACCCCTGCCTCGCCTTCATGCAACTGCTCAACGACGGGGGACACGGGGTGTGTGAGGCGATGCCCGACGACACTCTGAGCATGCTCATGGGCCGAATTCTTTCCGGCCGGGCCGGGTTCGTCTCGGACCCCGCTCTCGACACCTCCCGCAACCGGATCATCTATGCCCATTGCGTGGGGACGACCAAGGTCTTCGGCCCGAAGGGCAGCGCCAACCCGTTCCGCATCATGACCCTCCACAGCCGCGACCCTCGGAGCACGGCGGTTCGTTCGCTTTTCCCCGAGGGCTACATGACCACCTCCTTCCGCACGAACTACCGCCGAAGGCTCATGGTCATCCACCGGGCGAAGGCGGTGGGGAACCTCAACGCCGACCGCGGTTGCCGCACGCAACTGGTCGGCGAGGTTCGGGGCGACATCGCGAAACTCTTCCACCAATGGGACCTCTTCGGCTGGCACCGCGTGACGTTTTACGGCGACCTGGCTGAGCCGCTGGCTGAGTTTGGCAAGGCGCTCGGCCTGCGGGTAGTCGAGGAAGCCTGAGCGCGGCTGAGGGGCCGCCGCGCGGGAAGCGTTTGGTCAAGGCTAGTTGGTCGCCCTTGCGCAAACTGCCTGCAATCTGGGGATGCACCCGGGTGCGGCAGTTCCTGTCATGCCACAGGGAACATGTCACCCTTACGCCACGGGGACCACGTCCCCCCCTCCCGTCCCCCCGCTGGGGCGAGGCCCCACTCTGGGCCACCGGGCGTGGTGCGGTTCCGCGTGGGAGTGAGGCGGGGGTGTGCCTCTCGGCACACCCCGTGCGCCCGTTCG
>CAYYCI010000187.1:0-7650 GCA_964470215.1 uncultured Planctomycetota bacterium | reverse complement strand
TTAGGAGCCCACGGTGCATAAAAGCGTGCCAAAGCCCACATCCCCGGCCTCCTTCAAGACCACGCGCGGGTTTCCTTCACGGTCTCAGGCTTTCCAGCCTATCCCTGCCTCTCGGGTGGCACAGGCTTTCCAGCCTATCCCTGCCTCTCTGGTGGCACAGGCTTTCCAGCCTGTGGGACGCGGGGCGAGACGCCCCGCCTACATGCCGTCCGGCGCTGCTGCCAAGGCCATTCCTCCAATCGCCAAATCCGACCCGTGTAACCCACAACCAAGAACCAGCAACCGACAAGCCATTCCCGCGGCTGACCACCTGCAACACAGATGACAATTGAAAAGGAGACACTTCAATGAAAATCGCTCTCTTGTCGCTCGCCCTTGTGGGCACCGCGCTGGCCGCCACCCCTTTCCGGTTCAAGGAGATAAACGACAAGTCCCTCGGGCTCTGGGAAGGCACGAAGCCCGTCCTGGTTTACAACCACGGCATGATCTCGAAACCGGGCGTCCCCCCCCGCTACAACCGCGCCTGCTACGTCCACCCCCTCTACGGCCTGGATGGCGAGCTTCTGACCGACGACTTCCCCCGCGACCATCGCCACCATCGTGGCGTCTTCTGGGCCTGGCCCCATATCCGCATCGAAGGCAAGGAATACAACTCGTGGATTCCCGCCGGCATCACTGACCGCCACATCGAGTGGGTGCGCCGCGAGGCCCTCGACGACAAGGCCATCATCGAAACTCGCAACGGCTGGTTCGTCGGCGAAAAGAAAGTAATGGACGAACACCTCCTCATCGTCGTCCACCGCGCGAGGGCCAACAGCCGAGCGATTGACTTCGCCCTCACCTGGACCCCGACCGACAAGCCCATCACCCTCTGGGGAGCGAAGGGGAAGAGTTACGGCGGATTCACCGTAAGGTTCAACACCCGGCCCGCCGAGAAGGACCGCATCCCGGCCAACAAGGTCGTCATCACGGTCCCGGAGGGCGTGACGAAGGGGGACCTGGCGGTCAAGCGCCTCCCCTGGGGGGACTTCACGGCGCCCTTCCCGGGCGGGGAAGGCCCCAGCGGCCTCGCCATCTTCGTTCACCCAAGCCACCCGGACCACCCGCCCACGTGGCTCACCCGCCACTATGGCTGCCTATGCGTCGGCTGGCCTGGGGTCAAACCGAAAACCCTCCCGCCGGGCAAGCCGGTCACCTGCCGCTACCGTCTGTGGGTCCACCGCGGCCTACCCGACCTGGCGACCCTCCAGAAAGCGTACAAACGATACCTCGAGGAAACCGGAGAAAAGTGAGCGAGGGCGCCCGCGTGTTCGAGCCGATCTGGAAACTGATCACGGAAGAACTCTCCGGGGAAAAGGCCCGAGAATTCGTCGCGAGGTTGTGGGAGACGGCGCGGTGGAATTCGTTCGATAAGATTCAGCTCACGGCCGCCAGCGTGGCGGAGATCATGCGCGAAATCGGACTGGAGGAAGTCCAGGTCATCAATTATCCGGCCGACGGCATCACGGCCTACGGCGGCTGGGTGATGCCGATGGCCTGGGACGCCCGCGAGGCCCGCCTCGAGGTCGTCTCTCCCGAAGTTCAGGCGCCTCTCCTGGCCGATTATCGTCGCTGCCCTCAGAGCCTCATGATGTATTCGGCTCCCACGCCGCCCGAAGGCCTCGAGGCCGAAGTCGTGGCCGTCAACGATGCAATGAACCCCGCCTCGTGGGAGGGTGTGGATTGTCGCCGGAAGATGGTCCTCGTGGACGGGGTTGGGATCGAGCTCTACGAACTCGCAGTGAAACACGGGGCGGTGGGCCTGGTCTCCGACGCGATGAAACTGGCCGGCTCGCCGCACGAAAAGGCCCCCGGACATTTCGATCACGCCTGCCAATGGCACAACTACACCCTGCCGCCGTGGAAGACGGATAAACCACTTTTCGGCTTCTCGGTCTCGCCGGCCTGCGGCAGGATGCTGCGACAACTTAGTGCCAGGTCGCCTGTCCGGCTGAAGGCAACCGTGGACGCCCGCCTCTACGACGGCCAACTCCCGTTGGTGACGGGTCTCCTGCCCGGCGAGACAAGCGAGGAGATCGCCATCACGGGGCACTTGTGTGAGCCAGGTGCCAACGATAATTCCTCCGGCGTTGCTTTGGGCCTCGAGGTGGTGAGGTGCATCGGGGCGCTGGTCGAGGACGGCAGGTTGCCGAAGCCGCGGCGCGGCATCCGGCCCGTCTTCTCGTTCGAGGTCAGGGGCTACCAGGCGTTCCTGGCCAACTGGCCACACCTGCGGCGGCTCGTGGCGGGGATCAACCTCGATATGGTGGGCTGCGACCTGAGCGAGGCTCGCGCCCGCTCGAACCTGATCTTCAACTGGCCGGTCCTCCCGTCTTACACCGACGCGCTGGCGCTCGCGCTGATGCGGCGTCTGGGTCGCGACGACCCGCTCTTCCGCTTCCGCACGGAGCCGGGCGGCCTCGTGGACAATCTCTTCGGGGAGCCGGCGGTGGGTGCGCCGATGGCCGTCGTCGGCAATTGGCCGGACGCCTACTACCACACCTCTCTCGACACCCTCGACCACATCTCGCCCAGGGCGATGGCGGAGAGCGGCGCCGTGGCGGCCACGTTCGTCGCATTCCTCGCCGGCGCGGGCCTCGAGGAAGCGGTGTGGCTCGCGAGGCTGGGCGCGGAACTCGGCGAGGACGAACTTCTCGAGACCGCCCGAAAAGCCTCGGCAGAGGCCGGCTCGCCCGACGAGAGCCTTCGACACGCTCTGGAGAGGAACCTGGCCAGGATTCGCTCGGTCTGCCGGTTGGTGCCCGGCACGAGGGCCATGCCCATTGTTGGGCGCGCGGACGAGGTGCGCAGGCGGCTCTGTCGCTGGTCGGGGTTGTTCCCCGAAGAGGAACTCGAGCGCTACTGCGACCAACTGGCGAATCGCCTTACGGGCCTGGCCAGGAGCCTCGGGCGCGAGGCCCGCGCGACCCGTCGCCAGTTCAAGCGCATCGGCCAGAAGCCCAGAGGGGGACCCGAAGAGCCGCCGCTGGAAGAAATCGAGCGGGCGCGCAGGCTGGCGCCGAGGCGAACGTTCAAGGGGTCGCTGTGTTTCGAGGCTCTCGATGCCGAGGCAAGGGCAGGTCTCAAAGAGCGAACGGGGCTTGGAGTCGGCTGGGGCGCGCCCTACTGGCTCCAACTCGCCTGTTTCCTCTTCAACGGCAAGCGCAACGTGCTCGAGGTCTGGCGCTGGCTCAGGGCAGAGACTTCGGTGCCGCCGCTGCGGCGGTTCAACGAGGGGGTCGAGTTTCTCGCCGAGCACGGCTTCCTGGAACTGCGGCCGGTCCTCTCGAAAGAGGACTACTTGAGGGCGTTCGCGGAGTTGCGCCTGCCGAAAGGCGCAGTGGTCATGGTCCACTCGTCGCTCAGCCAGTTCGGCTACGTCGAGGGCGGGCCGGAGACGGTCATCGAGGCGTTGCTGGAGGCCATCGGCCCCGATGGAACCCTGGCGATGCCGACCTTGAGTTGCTCGTGGCTGGGGAGGCGGCCTTTCGATCCCGCGAAGACACCGACGCGGGTCGGTGCGATACCGGAGACATTCAGGCGACGGCCGGGCGTTCTTCGCAGCCCCCACCCGACCCACTCGGTGGCTGCTCTTGGCCCGCGGGCAAGCGAGATTGTCTCGGAGCACGTCCCGGAGGAGCCTGTCTTCGGCCCCCGGAGCCCGTATGCGAAACTCTACGACCTGGATGGCTGGATATTGATGCTCTGCCGCCTGGAGGCGAACACGACGTTGCACATGGCCGAGGAGCGAGCGGGGCTGTTGCTCTTGGATTTCGTGGCGCCAGTTCTCGAGGGCCGCCGGAGGCGGGAGGTCGTCGTCCGGCATTTGCCGTGGCACGTCAACTTCCAGCCCCACTACGAGGTGATGAGCGAGCGCGGCATGTTGCGATCGGCCCGCCTCGGGGAAAGCGAGGTCCACCTGATGCGGGTGCGGGATGCGGTGGACGTGGCATTGGAGAACATCCGGCGTGACCCTGCGATGGTGGCGGCGCCAGGGTGCGAGTGTCCGTTCTGCGAGGCGATTCGGCGGAAGTTGTCACGAGGGGGCTAGGAGTGGCGTCGGGCAGCACGGCTCCCCGGCTGGAGGGGCCCCTCCCCTGGGTCATCGCGCTGCCCGACGCGCGGGCGACACTCGGGGAGAGGTGCCCCTCCCCACCTTTCTCTCGCCTCCCCCTTCCATCCCCATATGTAAGCAAAACGACGAGGATCGAACCCCGACGAAAACCTAGTCGAGGCATGCCACGCGAACAGTCGGTGGGGGGTGCGTGGACGCCTGTGAGGATTGCAAAGGTGGGCAGTAGACGTCTATAATTTGGCCAACGCACGGAGGAGGAGCCTGTGAGGGAGCGAAGGTCCGAGGGGCCGTGGGACCTTCTCGAGGCGGCTTTGGCCGGGCACGAGGCCGCGTTCGAGGAACTTTTCGAGTCCCACGAGCGGCTCCTGCACTACGTCGTCTATAAGCATCGCCCCTCCATCGTCGCCTACGCTGGTCTGCAGGAGGTAGTGGACGAGACGTGGTACCAGGTTCTCCTGCGGGGGCATCGGGGGGACTACGACACGGGGGTGAAGTTTGCGACGTGGCTATGTGGGCTTTGCCTCAACGTTTTGAAGTCGCGAGCGTTCAGACCGGAAAGCGCCGCATGGGCAGACGACCCCGACTGCGCCGAGGAGTCGGGAGCCGCGGGAGTTGCCCACGGTGAGGAGGCCCTTGAGATTCTGGCGGAGATCGAACTCCTCGACGCCCTGAGAGAGTGTCTGGGCGAGCGTTCCGC
This sequence comes from uncultured Planctomycetota bacterium, assembly GCA_964470215.1. Lineage (GTDB taxonomy): Bacteria > Planctomycetota > PUPC01 > DSUN01 > DSUN01 > CAYYCI01. Next base: position 2,839 of record CAYYCI010000187.1, on the reverse strand, counting down.
GCGCGAGCGTCTCGTCTATGAGGCGATCTACGTGGATGGAACGACGAAGACCGAAGCGGCCCGGCGGCTGGGCTGCTCGGAGGCATTCGTCCGCCAGAAACTCCTGCCCAGGCTCCACGAGAGGCTGAGGGAATGCCTGGAGAGGAAGGGCTACGATGGCGGCCCGTGAGGAGCCTTCTGTGGTTCGTTTTGCCGTCGTTCGGCTACATTTGGTTTAGGGGAAGGGAGAGCCCGTCGTGGACATGGAAGAAGGGCTGAAGGCCCTCGGGGCGCTGGACAGTGTGCAGCGGGAGAGGGCAGGGCTCGCTGCGCCTTGCTGGCCGCCTTGGAAGGTCCTCCTCGCAGCGCTCCACAATCCCCGAGAGTTCGACGCCTGGAAGCGGACCCACGGCCTGCGGTGTGAGCGATGTTCGAGCGCGCTGCGGCGGGTCGAGGCGGACCTGTTCGCAGGTGGGCATCCCCGGGTAGCGGAAGAACAGGAGGTAGGCGTGTGGGCTGTGGCGGAGAGGCCGTTGGCCTACGCGGCTGCGGTCCCGGTCGCGCCGCTCTCGCCGGGAGACGAGTTGCCGCGTGTGGAATTCCACAAGGTCGAAGGGGAGATGGCGCCGGGCCTGGAGGCGCTGTGGCTGGTGGTGTGGGAGGAGGTGTTGTTCGTGGTGGTGGTCGGGGAAGGGCCAGCAGCCGAGAGGCTGCGCGTGGGCGCGCGCCTCGTGGGCGGTTCCGGGGAGCTGGTCGGCAATCTGGAGGTCGCCGAGGGGGCGGTTGCTCAGGTGCTCCTGCCCGCTGGCGCTGCGCCGGGGCGGAGCGTTGTGGTGTTGCAGTGTGACCGATCGGTGGGGGAACTGATGTCGCGGAGTTTCACGGTTCCGGAGTTGGCGAAGCGGGGCATACGGCTGGTGGCGAAGGGCGAGGGGTCGCCGCGCCTGAAGGGCTTGCTGGACGACCTTGTCGCGCGGAATCGGGTCGGGCGCTTTCTCTCGTCGTTGCCGCGCGAGGTCGAGAGCCCCGCGGAGGCGCTGACGCTCTCGTTCTACTTGCGGCTCCTGCTGGACCAAGGGCGCGTGCCCGAGGAAGACAAGCGGCGGCTGGCGGACCTGCCGTGGGTTGCCGAAGACATCAAGGCCCGGCTCCGGTAGGCGTCGCATGAGCACCTCGACCAGTCGCCACAGCGTGTTCCTGCCGGTGCTTTTTGCCAGGCCATCGCTTGCGACGGTGCCGGTGTTGCGTGTGGTTCTGGTGCCTGAGGGCGGCGGTGCCCCGCACCAGAGCGTCAGGCGTCCCCTCGAGGCGCTACAGCAAGACGTTTGGGTCAGCACTCGCAGCGTTCTTTCCCATCTCCTACCCGCCTTCGACAGGCTCGACAACTACACCGTCGGCTACCTGTTCCCGCCGAAGGATGTGAACCAGTTCGTGGATGAGTTCCCGGAGGGGTATTCGCATCTGTTGGCGGTGCTGTTGGGCTTTTATGCCCTTGGGGCGGACTACGTTCTCGGTGGCGACGAGTTCAAGGGCGCGCTGCGTGGCTGGACCGCCACGGCGTGTGTCGGGCCCCGGGGCGAATTGACCTCTGTGGCTCTGCTGAAGGAGAAACTCCTCGCGGTCTTCGACGAGGCGGAAGAACTCGAGCGGATCGGCTGCGGTCGGGTGAGGCGGGTGATCGTGGCAGCGGGCGAGAAGCCGACGGTGGCGTCCCTGATCGGCTTGCCGCAGGAGAAGATCGGCCCGTCGGTGGCTATCGGCCTTCGGGATGGCCATCTGGTGGCGGCATCCGAGGGGGAGGCCGCCGTCGAGATACATTTTGCGCGCAACTTCGAGGAAACGTTGCGCCTGGTCTTCGGGACGCCGCTGCTGGCCCGCTACCGGAGGGCGTTGGGGTTGCGTGGAGTGAGTAGGCGTTTGCTCCTGCTGGCAGTCCCGGCGGTGGCGGTCGTCGCGGCCCTTGCTGCATATGCGTTTGGGCGGTTGAGGGGGCCCGTGCCGACCAGCGTCAGGGTGATTGACAGTCGAGACGTGCAGTTATTCGACGCTCGCGGCGAACGGCTGTGGCTGAAGACCTTCGATGGGGTGGTGGCGGGGGCTGCCTTGTTGACCAACAGAACTGGCGCCCGGCTCGCGGTCGTGGGAGTGAGCCGGCGCGGTAGCCAGGGGGGCCACGTTGTAGCGTTCGACAGCGGCGGTCGGCAGGTGTGGCGGTTCAGCGCCGGATCGCGGACTCCGTATGAGAGGGTCCGCACGATGACCATGCGGGTGAACGGACTCCTCGTGGGCGATTTGCTCGATGAGCCGGGCGAGGAGGCGGTCTTCATTGCCGTGGGGTCGTATTACCCCTCGAGGCTGTGCATCTTGAGCGATCAGGGTCGGCTGTTGCGCGAGATGTGGCACCCGGGTGTTCTGGGGCCACTGCTGCACGTCCGCGGGACGAAGCGCCTGGTATTTTCGGGCTGCAACAACGGTGTAAGCTACGAGGGCTTCGAGGCCCGATTCGGGGAGGCGCCGGGCGACAGGGAAGAAACGTATGTTACTGCGGTCGGCTGCATCGAGGCGGAGAAGGTTGGGGGGCAGTGTCCGCCTTATGCGGCGCCCGGGTTGCCGCCGGCGCCGCTGGTGTGGTACAAGTTGCTCTTGCCTTTCGGGCGGGGCCTGGACGGGATGTTGATGGCCGAGGAGCCTTGTCCACCGGGGACGGAGGTTTTCATCGTGGCTACAGGCCACTGGAAGTTTTGCGTGGACAGGGACGGGAGGGTGCTGGGGGTGGAGGGGGCCAACAACGCTTTCGGCGCACGGCCGCGGCTGGTGGAATTTCGCCCCGAGGGGGGCGCTCGGTCGCGGTGAGTTCAGG
>CAYYCI010000186.1:1991-7703 GCA_964470215.1 uncultured Planctomycetota bacterium | reverse complement strand
CGCTGTCTGCGACGTGCGGAAGTCGCGCCGCGAGGGCATCAAGCGCCTCGTGGGCGCCCGCTGCCGCATCAACGACTGCAAGACCTACCGCGACCTACGCCAGTTCCTCGCCGATCGCCCGGACATTGACGTCGTCCTGATCGCCACTGGCGACCGCTGGCACGCCCTCGCCTCCATCCTGGCCATGAAGGCCGGCAAGGACGTCTATTGCGAAAAGCCCGGCACCCTGACCATCGCCGAGGGCCGCGCGCTCGTCGAGACCGCCACCCGCTACTGCCGTGTCTTCCAGACCGGAACCCAGAGGCTCAGCCAGGCCACCTTCGTCTTCGCCACCGAACTCGCCCGCACGGGCCGCCTCGGGCGTCTACACACCGTCCGCGCCCATCTCTGGCCGCGTGTCCGCGACGTGACCCACAACGATTTCCTCCCCCCGGAGCCCGAACCGCCCAGGGAGGAACTCGACTGGGACCTCTGGCTCGGCCCGGTGCCCTGGCGGCCATACAACCGCCGCTACGTGGGCGGCTGTGGCGCCTGGGGCGTCTATTGGGACCTGGCCGCCGGCATCGCGGGGTGGGGAAGCCACACAATCGTCCAGTGCCAGTTCGCCGCGGGGGCCGAGCTCACCTCCCCGGTCGAATACCACTTCCCCGGCAACCGCTCTGGCGACGGCCTGGTGGCGCGCTTCGCCAACGGCGTCAAACTCATAATGCAGTTCCAGGGCTGGCGCGGCTCCTGCGGAGTGAAATTCGAGGGCGACGAGGGCTGGGCATCCGTGGCCGACGGCTACGCCAAGCCCGACCTCTCCGACCCCGCCCTCCTCGGAGAATACAGGAAGGTCGTCGGAGAATACGTCGGCCGCACCGGGCGTATCCTGGACCACATGGCCGACTTCCTCGACTGCGTGAGAACCCGCCGCCAGACCGTCGCCAACCCCGAGGTCATGCACCGCTCGATGACCACCAACCACGCCATCAACATCTGCCTCGCGCTCGGCCGCGACCTGCGCTGGGACCCCGAGAAAGAAGAATTCATCGGCGACGAGGAGGCCAACCGCATGCGTTCCCGCGCCCTGCGCGAGCCGTGGTCGCTGTAGTCGGAGGATGGGCGGGGTGCGGGGCTCGAGTCGGACCCGGCCATTGCACGCTGACCGGGCGAAGGGGACGATTCAATGTTCAGGCAACGACTGTTTATCACCGCGACTGTCTTCGTCCTGCTTGCCCACGCTGTGGCGGCGCCCACCCCGCTGGTCGGCTTTGCCGATGGGCGGGGGGTGTACGTCCTCAAGGACGGCGAGGTTTACTTCTGGTTCAGTTACCCGCTCTGGGGGCCGCGATGGGCGTGGACAGGCTATCGGCCGAGCACGGTCAACGAAGGCGGAAGGGACGTTTTCGTGCTGCGCGCCACCTTGCGAGGTTCGGGCGCCCGACTCACCCTCAGGGCCGAGGCGCGACAGGTCGGCCCGAAGACCCTCTCCCTTTCTTATCGGTTGAGTTCGGATAAGGACGCCCGCTTGACCCTCGCCGCAGTGGCGCTCGGCCCGAGAGCCGCCCTGCGCGGCGGGAAGACCCTGGTCCGGACCGCCGACGGCAAGACCGCCACGCGCCAGATCCCCTACGGCCGGCAGCCGCTCGGCACCGCCGTCGCGTCCATGACCCTGACTGACCGGGAGGGGGCCGCCACGACCCTCCGCTTCGGGCCCGCCGCGACGATCCAGGCCGACGGCGACGCGCGCATCGTCCTCGCCGCGGGCCGGATCGCCTCGGCCGCGCCTCGCGCCCTGAAGATCGAAATCGAACTGCCCGACGCGATCACGTTCTACAGTTCTCCAGGAGCCGTCCCAGAGAGCGACGCTCAGCGTGATTGGTTCGCCTGGAAGCCTGCGTCGAAACTGCCCGCCACCAGCGAACTCGCCATGGAAGACTGGCTCGAGAAGCCCGCTGGCAAACACGGACGCATCACCCGCAAAGGCGACAAACTCGTCTACGACGGAAAGGCGATCAAGCTCTGGGGTCTCAACCTCTGCTACCGCTCGTGCTGTCCCGAAAAGGAACTGGCCGACCGCCGAGCGCGCTTCTACCCACGTTTCGGCATCAACGCCGTCCGATTGCACAAGTACGCCGACGGCCCCGGCTGGGCAGGAATCCTCTCGCGGGAGAGTTTCGTCGAATTCGACCCCGAAGCCCTCGACCGCATGGACTACCAGGTGGCGAAACTAAGAGAGCGCGGCATCTACGTCGTCCTCTCGCCGACCTTCGGCACGGTCGCGCTCGGCCCGAAGGAACGCCAGAGGCTGCCATTCGCCCGCGAGTTCGGCGCCCCTCGTGGCAACGGCTACGTCCGCGCCCCGCACGGCGCCCTCTATTTCTCACGCGAACTCCAGGACCTCCAGATTCGCCAGATGCTCAACCTCCTCGCCCACCGCAACCCCCACACCGGCCTGACCTATGCCGAGGACCCCGCCATCGCGGCAATCGAGATCGTCAACGAACACAGCGCGCTCTTCTACAGCGCCATGGGCGCCCTCCAGCGATGCCCCACCCTGAGGAAGAACGCCGCGCGATGGTTCTCGGACTGGCTCGAGGACCGCTACGGCGACGAAGCGGGCCTGATCGAGGCGTGGGGCAAGGGAACGCTGAACTCTTTCAGCCGCGAGAGATTCACCGGCGAGAGCCTCGCCGCGGGCACAATCGTCCCCGCGGGCAACCCCTGGTTCTTCGACCCCGCCCAACTCGAAGGCTCCCAGGCATTCCGGCGCCAGCGCCTTCTCGACACCATGCGCTTCCTCTACGAACTCCAGAACGACTTCTACGCCCGCTACCTCCAGGCCGTTCGCAAGGCCGGCTACCGTGGCGAGGTGATCGCCTCGAACTGGCAGGCCGGCCGCGCCTACAGCCACTTCCTCAACCTCCACTCCGACGCCCTCGTCGGCCTCATTGACCGCCACAACTACTTCGGCGGAAGGACCGAGGGGTGGGTCAACAACGCCACCATGCTCGCCGACCCCGGCTCCGGCACCCTGAGCGCCGGCCTCCAACAGGTCGCCGACCGCCCGTTCATGCTCTCGGAGTGGATCCACGTCTTCCCCAACGAATGGGGCGTCGAGGGGCCGGCGATCATCGGCGCGTACGGCCTCGGCCTCCAGGGCTGGGATGCCTCGTTCATGTTCCAGAACGGCGACGAGGGCACCTTCAGCGACCGCGTCGGTCGCCACCCCTGGGATGTTACCGTGCCCCAGATTCTCGGCTCCTTCCCCGCGATCGCCCGGCTCGTCCATCGCGGCGATGTCGCGGAGTCGAAGACCATCGCCCCGCTCCGCGTCCACGTCCCCTCGCTCTTCCAGGGCAGACTGGGCTTCGACGACTCCGTCGAGCAGGCCTACGACATCAAGACCTTCACCACCGACAAGGTTCCCAGCCGGGCGCTAGCGGTGGCGCGAACCGTCGTGGAGTTCACCGACGCCTTCCGACCCACCCCCGCCTTCGACCTCTCGCGTTACGAGCGAAACGGCGCCCTCGTCTCCTCCACGGGCCAACTCGCCTGGTGGCCGGGCCGCGGCCGCCTCGACGGCCACTTCACCATCAACACCCCCGCCACGAAGGCCGTCGTCGGCTTCGCCGAAGGGCGAACCTGCGATCTTGGCAACGTGACCATTCGCCCGCTCTCGCGCTTCGCCGCCATCTACGTGACCGCCAGGGAAAAGGACAAGGACCTCCGCGACTCGACGGCCCTCCTTGTCGTTGCCATCGCGCGGGCGCGCAACACGGGGATGAAAATCCTCTTCGACCGATTCCTCCTCGCCCGCGGCGAGCCGCCGGTGCTGATGGAGCCTGTGGCCGCCGAGATCACGGTCAGGCGGCCGGGCGCGTTCCGCGTCGTCGCCCTCGACCACGACGGTTGCCCGACCGACACCCGCCTGCCCGTCAATGCCAACAAGTTCACAATTGACGGCGCGAAGTACAAGACCCCGTATTACGAAATCCTCTTCGAATGAGTCGGCCCAGCGTCGACACACCCGAGCGAAGAGGGCATCAAATCCTCACGGGCGTGTTTCCGAAATCGGCCGTCAGGACGGGAAGGCTTGTGCTTCCGCCTTCAGGCGGCCTTTCTGCCACGCCGAACGCCCTTGGGCGCCAGAGGACCGCCTGAAGGCGGAACTACGAACGCGCCTGAGGACCGCCTGAAGGCGGAACTACGAACGCGTCTGCTGCTCCGTGGATGGTTTGGGCAAGACACCCTTCAAGTGCCAACTATCGCGACACCCCTCAGCGTTCCCCCCTGCCGGCTCCCCTACTTCGCGCCCGCCCGGCTGACCGGCCGTCGGGGTTGGACGCGGCTTCCGGAGACCTTCGCCGCCGATGGCGGACCGGCCGCTCCCTTCTCCAGGCGGACGCTCTCGATGATGCTCCCGTCAACGCGTATGGCCGTGATGGTCATGGCGTCGGGGGCGACATCGAAGCGGAGAAAGTGGTGGACACTCTCGGCCCTGACGACGCACTGGCTCTTCCTGCCAGGCTTGTGGAGCGGGGCGCCGCCGCCCCCCGTCGTGATGTGGGTCACGCCGTCCTTGAACGCGCGGGCGTAGAGGTGGTTGTGCCCACTGATCACGACATCGTAGCGGTACTTGACCAGGAGGGGACAGAGGCCGCTGAGTACCGTCTTGTCGCCGCGGTGACCGGAGCCGGCGGTGTAGGCGGGATGGTGGATGACGGCGATCTTCCAGCGCTTGTTGGCGCTGGCCGCCATGTCCCTCTCCAACGCCGCGTACTTCTTCTCGTGGGACTTGTCCACATCATCCCTCGTGAGCATCAGGAAGTGGACTGGGCCGTAGTCGAACTGGGTTCTGGACCTGCCGAAGGGGAGGTACTTGGCGAAGACGGAGTAGTCGCCGACCGTATTCTCATGGTTCCCGGCGCAGCCGGTGAGGGAGAGGAGTCGCATGAGGTCGCGGATATTCCTCTGCTTGCGGTCGAAGACCTCGCGCTGCCAGAGGGCCTCGGTGCTCCTGATCGCCCAGTCGCCGGTGTGGACGATGAGGGTCTGCCTGCGCGCCGGGTCTTTTCTCATGTCGGCCAGGATCGCGGCGCAGACCTTGTCGTGGCGCTGCGGGGCGCTGCGCGTGTCGCCATAAGCGTAGAAGGTCACGGCCTGCGCCGAGGCGGGCGGTCCGGTCCGGAAAGCGCCCGACTCGCCAGCCGAGTCCACGACGACCCGGTAGTTGTAGAGTTTGCCAGGCTCCAGGCCGGTTATCGTGTAGGCGAAGAGGTGATCGTCCTTCCCGCTCCCGTTTTCCTCGAGCGGGCCGGAGCGATGGCCATAGTCGGGTGTGGTGCCCCATTCCACGAAGGAGGCGCGGGGCGTGGCGTCGGCCTGCCACATGATCGTCATCGCCGTGTTCTTTCCTGGGTAAACGAGATACGGCCCCTTGCGGAACGAGGCCGCGTGGGCCGTGGCGAGGACGGTTGCGAGAAGCAGCAGATGTCGCGTCTTCATCCTCCGGTGTCCCTTCTCTCGATGCTTGGGGAGCCTGAGCGGCGGCCAACCTGGCGCCCCCGATTCTACCCCATATGGAGGCGAACTCATAACCGCCGACGGGGCGTCGCTTCCACTGACCACAGGGCAAGCCCAGCGCCGACCGCTAGAGCCCGGAAATGCCCAAGAGGAGGTCGGTCGAATGGAAGACGACGCCAAGTCTCCAACCGCCGATTCTCGCCA
>CAYYCI010000186.1:0-1891 GCA_964470215.1 uncultured Planctomycetota bacterium | reverse complement strand
TCCGGCCTGTGTGGTAGGGGCGACACTGTGTGTCGCCTAGCAATCGTTTGCGGCGCAAGAAGAGTGCCAAAGCCCACACGCCCTGGCGCGCTGCCGTCCCGGGTTTCTTCGTAGATGTAGCTCAAGAGGCGTTGTTGGATAGCGCTTCGCGGAACGCCTCGAGGGTCTTTTCGGCCATTCGTTCGACGGTGAATGTCTCGAGGACCGCCTGGCGTCCTCGCTGGGCGAGTTGCGCGGCGCGCTGGCGGTCGGCGAGGAGTTCTGCGAGGGCATCGGTCAGTGGGTCGGGGTCGTTGGGCTCGTAGAGGAGGCCCCCGCCAGTGGCCTCGAGGAGTTCGGGGAACGCGCCGTGGCTGGGGAGGACCACTGGCACCCCCGAAGCGAGGGCCTCGAGGACGTACATCCCAAATGCCTCGGCGTGTCGCGCGGGCACCGAGAGCACTGAGAGCGAACGGAGGAACTCCTGCCTGGCCGGCCGCTCGAGGTTGGGCAAGAACTCCACCGCGTCCGCCGCGCCGCCTCTCGCCAGGCGCTTGCGGATGGAGCGGACGAATGGGCTGTCGGCCGCGCTCATGCCCCCCGCCACCCTCAGCCTCACAGCGGCAAACCCCTCTCGCGCCCTGAGCCGCAGGAACGCGTCGGCGAGGATGTCGAGCCCCTTTTCCGGGCACGCGCGCTCGAGGAAGCCGATCGTCGGAGGCTCTGGCGGGGCAGGCGCTGGCTCGTAGCCCTCGGGCACGATGCCGTTGTGGACGACGCGGAGCCGCTCGGCTGGTAGGTCGAGCCTCTTGCGCATCACCGCTGCGAAATATCCGCTCACCGCGATGAAGAGGTCGGCGTCGCGGGCCCGCTCGCGGACCGTCGCCCACGCCTCCTCGCGGTAGCCTTCTGGCAGACCGTCGAGGAAAATGTCCTCGTCCTGGAGACAACAAACCACCGGCGCCGCTAGTTCACGCTTGATGCTTCGGGCCACACCCAGGAGCAACGCATTCGAGAGACACACCACGTCCGGCCGCTCGCGGTCACGGAGCCAGGCGACGAGGCGGGAGAGTTCCTTGACCTGTCGGCCTTCCTCGCCTCGGAGCATCGAGAGGGTGGTCTCGGCCAGGTCTCGCGGATTGGTCATCCCGGCTTTGCTGGCCGCCCAGCGGAGCAGGCGCGGCGCGTCGAAGAGGCGGTCGAGCCAGCGGGGCGTCCTGCGAAACAAAGCCAATTTCTGCTGGAGATAAACGTTGATGCCCCCGAAGAAGACTGGTGTCGGTGGGGCAGGCGTCGGCTCGTCGAGCTGGAGCGGGAGGTAGAGCGGCACGGTGATGGGCTCGTGGCCGAGGGCGTGGAGCGCTCGGACCAGGCCGGCGTCGCGCATGCAGTTCTCGCAATAGAACGAGCCGCCGGCCCCGGGCATCAGAAAGGCCACTCGCATCGGTCCGACCCTTTGAAGAACCACCGCCTGTTATTTTACCACTGCGGCCGCCCGATCTTCCAAGCGCGGTTGCGCGAGTGCTGGCCCGTGGGGACCTACTCCCCCCACGGTCGCCCGGGACGACGCAACAGTCCTGATCCACATACCGGCTGCGCAGGCTCCGCGAACCGTTCGATTGCCTTATACAGAATAGCGGCTGGAGATGCAAAGACCTTGTTCTCGACCCGCATTGGGAGAAGTTCACCACAGAGGCACAGAGGACACAGAGAGGACGCGGAGAGGAGATGGTAGAGTGCGTCGGCCACGGGGAGACCGTGGCCGCCGTCCCTGCTCGAAGACGCCAGTGCGGGCAGGAGCCGTGTCGGGGCGCTCTGGTCGGGTTATCGTCTACCGCCATTCCCTTCGATTGGGGCTTGACTGGGCGGGGGCGGGGGGTCTAGTATGTCGGGGCGACCATGCTAGCGGAAG
>CAYYCI010000185.1:0-7727 GCA_964470215.1 uncultured Planctomycetota bacterium | reverse complement strand
CGGCTGCCCGCTGGTGAACTTGCGCGGGGAGGTGGTGGGCGTGAGCCTGCCGGGAGAGGGTCTGACGAGGGCCGTCCCCGCAACCACGGCTCTCGAGGTGGCGCGAGCGCTGGGGCGCGAGGGCAAGGTTCCGCGCGGCTACCTGGGCATCAGTTTCGCCCCGCTGACCCCGAACGAGCAACGCGACGAGGGCATCGAGGGCGGCGTGAAGGTCCGAGAGGTGATTCCCGGCTCGCCGGCCGATGAGGCAGGACTCGAGCGCGGCGACATCATCGTGGAGTTCGACGGCGTGGCGATCGAGGAACCCGGGGCTTTCGCCAACATCGTCGCCGCCAGGAAGCCGGGGAAAACAGTGCAGGTCACGGTCGTCCGCAACCGCGAGCGGCGAACCCTGAAAGTCACCCTCGGAGAACACCCCGGCGAGGCGCGGCCCGCGCGCGGCCCCGTCGGCAAGACCACCGGGCTCGGCCTCAGCCTCCAGGTCCTCACCCCCGACCTGGCCAGGCAGTTCAACTACGTCGGGGATAAGGGGCTGCTGATAACGGATGTGGCCCCGGATAGCCCGGCGGCTCGCGCCAGGCCGATCCCGATCTCCAAGGGCGAATTGCTCAAGGAGGTCAACCGCAAGCCGGTGGTCAAACTCGAAGACTTCGAGCGGGCGCTCGGGCAGGCGCGCGAGGAGGGCAAGAAGTCGGTCCTCCTCCTGGTCCGCGGCAAGGAGGGCACACGCTACACGGTCGTTGACCTGCCACGTTGAATGTGTTAGCCTGCGTCTATGGGGTCTGAGAAGGAGACAGAGAGATGGCGCGCCCACGTGTGAGTGCACCGATTGCCTTGTTGATGGGGGTCGTCGCTGGGATTTGCATCTCGGCGTCGCTGGATTGGATGGGCCGGCTGCCTGCCGCGCCCCAACTGAGCGACGAGGAGGTCAACAAGGAACTCCAGGCCCTCGAGCGCCAGTCGGCGGCCCTCGCCGCCCTGGCCGCCAGGGTGAAGCCGGCGGTGGTGACGATCTACACCGAGAAGGTCGTCCACCTGGGGGAGCAGCCGGAGTTCAGGGAGTTCGGGCCGTTTCGCTTCTTCATCCCGGAGTTTCCGCGCGAGTATCGGGTTCCTGGGCTCGGTTCCGGCTTCATCATTCGCGTTGAGGGCGGCAAGGCCATCATCCTGACCAACTGCCACGTTGCAGGGGGCCAGGACAAGTTGAAGGTCAAACTCAGCGACGGGCGCGAGTTCGACGCGAAACTCCGAGGAGCCGACCCTAAGACCGACGTGGCGGTCCTGGAGATTCGCGGGCGGAACTTCCCCGTGCTCGAACTCGGCAACTCCGAGGTCGTCCAGCCGGGCGAGATGTGCATGGCGGTCGGAAGCCCCTTCGGCCTCGAGCAAACCGTGACCATCGGCCACATCAGCGCCAAGGGCCGCCGAGGCTTCTCGCGCGGGAAGTATGAGAACTACATCCAGACCGACGCCGCCATCAACCCGGGCAACAGCGGCGGGCCGCTGGTCAACCTCCGCGGCGAGGTCATCGGGATCAACACCATGATCGTCACCCGCACCGGCGCCTTCGCCGGCGTCGGCCTTGCCGTGCCCATCAACATGGCAAAGGCCATCATGGAAGAACTCCTCGAGAAGGGCAAGGTCACCCGCGCATGGCTCGGCATCGTCTTCCAGCCTCTGCCGAAAGAAGTGATGGAGCAACTGGGCGTTGACCACGGCGTCCAGGTCGTCAACGTCGTGCCCGGCGACCCCGCCGACAAGGCCGGCATCAAGCCCGGCGACATCCTCCTGGAGTTCAACGGCCAGAAGATCACCGACACCGAGAAGTTCCGCTACCTGGTGGCCAAGAGCAAGGTTGGGGCGACCGTGCCAGTGAAGATCATGCGCGGCAACAAGACCCTGACCGTGAAGGTCGAACTGGTCGAGCAGCCGGAGGATATCACAACGGCGCGGCGCGGAGGCGCCATCCGCCAACTCCTCGGCATCTCGGTCCAGAACCTAAGCCAGGACCTCGCCGAGCGACTCGGCTACGCGGGCCGGCGCGGCGTGTTGGTCACCGAGGTCGACCCTGCCGGACCGGCCGCCGACGCGAAGCCCGAGCCGATCAAGGAAGGCGACCTGATCGAGGAAGTGGCGCGGCACCCCGTGCCCGACGTCGCCACCTTCGAGAGAGTGGTCCGGGGGCTGCGGGACGCGCGTTCGATCCTGATGCTGGTCCGCAGCCGCGACGGCTCGGTGCGTTTCCTCGTGGTTCGCCCGCGAAGGCGCTGACCGAAGCCCACACACCACCGAGCGGCTGGTGGCCATTCGCCACCAGCCGCTTCCACTTTTCCCACCGCGCCACACGCAGGCTACTTCTCATTGCTTCACATGTCGGAATAGGAGGTCGCGCACAGGTCCTCCGGCGAGATGCCGAACTCGGCTGTCAGGCGCGCAAGGAGTTCGCGCGAGGCCGCTTCGTCATCTGCCTCGTCGGTCAACACCGCCTCGAACTCGACGAAATCGCCCAGCCCCTCGACCCGGTCGAGGTGAATCCGAACGTTGCCCAGTGAGTAGAGCGTCCGTCTCTTGACCACCCGACCCACGACCACGTGGCTACGCGCGAGCGTGGCGAGCGCCTCGTCGGGATTCTCCACCGGAGTGAGCCGGTAACGGCTCTCGCGGGCCTCCGGGCGGTCCGGGCGATGGTATTCGACGAGCACCGCGCCGCCAGGCTCCTCCACCCGGAGTTTCAGGCGGCCGGAGGGGGTGGCGAAATAGGTGTCGGTCTGGCGGCGGGTCCAGCGAAACCGCGCCCCGAGACGCCGACAGGTGGCCTCGGCGTCCGCGAGGTCGGCGCATCGAGCCTTCAGTTCGATGTTTCGCCTCATATCAGAACCGACCCGCAAAAGGTGGACTGGCACGGACGAACACGGACATGCACGGACAGGGCGACGCGGAACGCCCCGTTGCATCGGCCATTCTCTCAGTTATAATCTCCACAGGCAACCTCTGCGGAGCAAGAGCGCTATGGCTAGGGTCCTGGTGATAGACGACGACGATGCGCTCCGCATCGCTATAGCCAAGACCCTCCGGAAGGAGGGATGCCACGTCGAGAGCGCGGGCACCGGGCGCGAAGGCCTCGAGAAACTCCGCGACGAGCCATTCGATGTCGTCCTCACCGACCTGAGAATGGAAGACCTTGACGGCCTGGCGGTCCTCGAGCGCGTCCTCCACGCTTCCCCCCTGACCAAGGTGGTGCTCATCACCGCCCACGGGACCATCGAGGACGCGGTGGCGGCGATGAAACACGGGGCCTACGACTTCCTGGTCAAGCCCGTGGAGCGTTCGCAGTTGGTCGCCACAGTCCGCCGCGCAAGCGAGCGCCACCGCCTCGAGGTCGAAAACCTGGCCCTGCGCGCCCAGGTCGGCGAGAGAGGCCATGCCGCCACAATCGTGGGCACCAGCGCGCGCATTCGCGAACTGCGCCGCACGCTGGAACGCGTGGCCCCCAGCGACGCCACGATCCTCATCGAGGGCGAGACGGGCACGGGCAAGGAGGTCCTCGCCCGCGCCATCCACGCAGCCAGTCCGCGCCGCGACCGTCCGTTCGTTGTGGTCAACTGCGCTGCCTTGCCCGAAACCCTCATGGAGGCTGAACTCTTCGGCCACGAGCGGGGGGCCTTCACCGGTGCCGAAGCCCAGCGAAAGGGACGGTTCGAGTTGGCCGACGGCGGCACCATCTTCCTCGACGAGGTCGGCGAGACACAGCCAACCGCCCAGGCCAAACTCCTCAGAGTGCTCCACAGCGGCGAGTTCGAGCGCCTCGGCGGAACCGAGACCCTCCACACCGACGTGCGAACCATCGCGGCCTCCAATCGCGACCTGCGCGAGGCCGTCGAGAGCGGCACCTTCCGCGAAGACCTCTTCTTCCGCCTCAGCGTCATCAGGATGAAGGTCCCGCCGCTTCGAGAGCGCCGCGAGGACATCTCCCTTCTGGCGAACCACTTCCTGCGAATCTACGGGCGGAAGAACCAACGCGAGGACCTCAGGCTCGCCCCGGAGGCCCTCGAGGCCCTCGTCTCTTACCACTGGCCGGGTAACGTTCGCGAACTCGAGAACGCCATCGAAGCGGCGGTCGTCATGGCCCGGGGTTCGCTCGTCCGCCGCGAAGACCTACCTCCCTCGATCATCTCGGCCGAACGGCCTGCCGAGGGCCTTTTCATACCGCTCGGGACCCCGATGTCGGAGATCGAGCGCCAGGTTCTCCAACACACCCTCGCCCACTTCGGCGGCAACAAGGAGGCCGCCGCGCGCGCCCTCGGCATAAGTTCCAGAACCGTCCACCGCAAACTCTCCGAAGAACAACGCCCCTCGCCCTGAAGACCGAGCCGCGCCCAAAAGCCTCCCTCACCGCAGAGCCCACGGAGCGGAAGAACCAAACAACAAATCCCAGATTCCAAACAGGAACCAGGTCCCTGAGTTCCCAACCCCCTGATTGCCGGTCCACCCCTTCTGCGCGCCCTTCGCGGCGCGCTGTTCCCCCACCGCGACCGTCCGTGCGCCTGCGCTTGGTCCCCGGGATTTCCCCGCCTCGACGCGGGCCGGGCAGGCGCACGGGCCTGCCCCTACGAGGCCTGGACGCCGCGCGCACAATCCTTTTTCACCGCGGAGCACGCAGAGAACGCAGAGACGCCGCGGAGAGAGCCAGGTGGCGCATCTATGAGGAGGCCCACCCCGGCCTCCATCAAGGCCGCCCGCGGGTTTTCTTCATTCTCTCAGGGTTTCCATTCCACCATCTCGGTGGCGCAGGCTTTCCATTCCTCTAACTTGGTGGCACAGGCTTTCCAGCCTGTGCCCGACGCGGCCCGAGACGGCCCGTTGTCGGCTGTCACGTACCACTTGGACGTGGCCCGTTCTCCCCGCGGGCCGAGACGGCCCGCCTACAGCGGGCACGGCGGTGCCGTGCCCCTACGAACGGCGCACGTGGCCAGGAACGCCCACAACCCGCACAGGGTTTCCATTCCACCATCTCGGTGGCACAGGCTTTCCATTCCACCATCTCGGTGGCACAGGGTTTCCATTCCACCATCTTGGTGGCACAGGCTTTCTATTCCACCATCTCGGTGGCACAGGCTTTCCATTCCACCAACTTGGTGGCACAGGCTTTCCAGCCTGTGCCCGACGCGGCCCGAGACGCCCCGCGACCAAACGTGCCTCTCGCTGAAGCCGCGGGGGGTGAAACCCGGGACGGCTCAATCGAGATACCAGCCGGGACGTGGCTTGCGGGTCATCAATTCGTTGGCTTTCTCGCTGTTGGTGAAACGGTGCTTGGTGGCGTCGTAGAGCAGTTTTCCCTTGACGCGTGCGGCGATGTTGGCCATGAGCGCGAAGGCGGTCAGTTTGCCGCCGTAGGCGAAGTTCGAGAGCGGCGCGTTGTACGGGATCTCCCCCCTGGCCGCCATCAGGAACTCCTTCTCGTGTCCGCGCGAGGGCGGGGCCACCCGCTTCGGCTTCCCGAAAGCCTTGCGTTTGGATTCGGGGACGAGGATGGCGGAGTTATTGTGGGAGCCGACGACCCAACACGTCCCCTTCGTGCCGACGAGGTAGGACCCTGCGCTGCCCATCTTCCGGCCTTCCTCCAGGCCGGGCATCCGCGGGGGCTTGTGGACCCCGTCGTACCAGTAGGCGTCGAAGGCGGGGCGGTCGCCGCTGGCCGCGAAGTGCCACTTGACCGTCTTGCCCTTCGGGTAGGTGTCTATGGCCGGCCCGGTCTGGGCGATGCACTCGACGCTGACCGGGAATCCCGGCTCGTAGATTTTGTAGAAGGCGTTGAGGAGGTGGCAGCACCAGTCGCCGAGGGCGCCGTTGCCGAAATCAATCCACCCGCGCCAGCGTGCGGGGTGGTAGATGCGTTTCTTGTAGGGGCGGTGGGGTGCGGGGCCGAGCCAGATGTCCCAGTCGAGCGTCTTGGGCACGGGGTCCTCTCCCGGCGGGGTGCGGATGCCGTCGGTGAACCAGTGTTCGTGGGTCCCGGTCCAGGTGTGGACCTCTTTGATTTCGCCGATGGCTCCCGCCTGGACGTAGTCGTAGGCGATGCGCCAACCCCAGCCGCCCATGCCCTGGTTGCCCATCTGGGTCGGGACTTTGTATTTCTCGGCCTCGGCGGCCAGGTGAAGGCACTCCCACATTGACCAGGCAAGCGGCTTCTCGCAATAGACGGCCTTTCTGGCGCGGATGGCGCGGATGGCCGCTGGGTAGTGGTGATGGTCGGGCGTGGAGATGATGACGGCGTCGAAGTCGTCGGGGCGCTCGAAGAGTTCGCGGTAGTCCTGGTAGGCGCGCGCCTTCGGGAACCCCTTCCGCGCGCCTGCGAGGCGGCCGGAGTCCACGTCGCACAGAGCGACGATTTCCTCGCCCCGGGCCATTCCGATGCCGTGTCTGCCGCGGCCGCCGACGCCGATGATCGCGATTCGCAGTTTGCGCCCCTTGGCGCCGCGGACGATGCGCGGGGCCGCGAATGCGGCCGCTGCCGCGCTCCTCAGGAATCCCCGACGGTCGAGTTTCCCTTTCAACCCTTTGCCCCTTTCCTACTTTGTGAAGTTCACCTGCCAGTCCACGACCCTGGTGGTCGGCGAGGCGAGCCGCAGCGAGGCCACTGGCCCCGAAACGCTGGCCCGGGCCTCGAGGCCGACGGCCTGCGCGCTCCGAAGCCGATAGCCCTCCGGGAGGTAGATTGTGAGGACGTAGGGGTCCCCGGCGACCACGGCGCTCCTGCCGGAGAGGACGTTCCTGGCGCCATCCCACTTCACCTCGGCCAGGCTCACGCCCCCCTGGCTGATGTGGCGGGTGGTCGAGACCACCCACGGGTGGGGCCTGGCTTCCCGGATGGCGAAGACCTGCATCGCGGTGTTATCGTCCATCGCCGGCGCGGTGAACGAGCCCCTGAACTTGCCCAGGAACTTCTGTCCCCAGAACTCGAAGACCAGATACTCGCGGTCGGGCGGCAGGCCGAGGTCGGCGAAGGCCACCTTCCGGGGCGGAAGGCCCTGATACTCCCACTTCTGCTTCTGCTTCGGGGTGTTTCCCCACTGGAAGCGGGCGAGAACGCTCCAGTGGTCGAATGGACGGTCAATCTCCTGGAGCCACCAGGTGATCGGTCGGCGGCCGCGGCCGAACAACTGGCCCGGCACGGTGAAGAGCACGGGGGAACTGCGTTTCATCCCCTCGATGTTGCGGTCGTCCTGGTAGACCTCGACCTTGTCGCTGACCATGAGCACTGCGCCGGCCATGGCGCAGATGGCGGGGCGGAAGATGCTCCGCGCGGGCACCGGCTCCTCGAGGCCAAAGACCCGCATCATGGCGTCCGAGTCCATCAGCCACCCGCCCATAACGTCGCAGTGGTCGGGGTCGTTGCGCCAGAGGACGCCGCCCAGGTGGTTGTACTGGGCGAGCGTTCGGGGTTGGAAGCCGTCGTTGCTGAGCCGAGCGCCGTCCACCAACCCGACGACGTTCCGCGCATTCCAGACGCTGTGGCAGGCGAGGATGTAGACGTCCGGCCCCAGTTCCTGGCGAGCCACGATGTCCCACTTCCGGAGCGACAACTCGGGCGAGGTCTCGGGGTGTTTCTTGAAGAAGTCCTCGCACTGCTTGTTCATGTAGGCGCGCAGGAGGTCCCCTGTGCCGTCAATCTTCACGTAGTCCCACCCCTGGGCCTTCAGCCCGCGATAGAGTTTTCGGACCATGTT
>CAYYCI010000184.1:0-7734 GCA_964470215.1 uncultured Planctomycetota bacterium | reverse complement strand
CCCGGGTTTCCTCATAGATGTGCCACCAATAGGGACTCGATAGGTTGGGGGGATGAGAGTTCGTAGGGGCACGGCACTGGGGTGCCCGCCACGGTCCCCTGCGCCGCGGGCCGAGACGGCCCGCCTACAACGCGCGGCTCTCTACCACGAAGACCAACCCCTGTAGGCGGGGCGTCCCGCCCCGCGTCGGGCACAGGCTGGAAAGCCTGTGCCACCAATAGGGAACTCGATAGGTTGGGGGGATGAGAGTTCGTAGGGGCACGGCACTGGGGTGCACGTCCCCATTTCCCTAGCGCATGGTGGTGTAGCGCGGCCGATAGTCGAAGGAGTCCCAGTAGGCGCGGTCGGTGGCGTAGGGGTCCACGGGGTCAGTGGGCTTGAGGCCGCGGGGCAGGATGCCGTAGCGTTGCATCTCGCGGATGTAGTGGGGGGTGGGTCGGAAGCCTGGCATGTCGAACCGCTTGCCCTCGAGCATCCGCCGGCGGGCGTCGCGCACGAGGGCGAGAAGCCGCTGATAGAACGGGTCGCTGGTGGACTTGAAGACGACCTTCCCGGAGAGGGCGAGGCCGCCGGCTTCCCTGGCGAGCATGGCGCGCAGGACGAGTGACTTTTCGGGACGCGACAGGTTGAAGACCGGCCCTGCCCGACCGCGTTGACGACCCAGACACACGTAGCGAACCTTCTTGCGGGTCCGCTTGTCCACGGTCTCGCGCGTGTGGCACTGGCCGCACCGCTTGCTCAACTGGGCGAAGTCCCCTCCCGAGAACCGGACTGGATACATGCCGCAGCCGAGCGAGGCATAGGTGCCAGGGAAGCAGGCGCTCGTCTCGATCCAGAGTTTCACGGTCGTCAGTTCGCGCTCGGAGAGTTTCGCCTCGTAGTGGCTGCCGTCGAGGAAGCGCAGCAGACGGCTCCTGGCCGTGCCCACCTGATACGGCTCGTAGTTGGAGTAGGGGCGGTTGCGACCATCCGAGACCAGGCCGCGAGTCTGCATGGTCCAGTAACTTATGGTGTAGCGGGGGGTCTTGTCGCCGCAGAGGTCCACCTTGCCGTCGTAGCGGTCGGGGTTGTGGCAGCGGACGCAGTGGCGGTCGAGGATGGGCTGGATGTCGCGCGGGAAGTCGAGGACGGAGGGGATGCCCTCGAAGGGCTGGATGCGCGAGGGCGCGCGCTTGAGCGCCAGCGGCGAAGGCGAGAGGACCGAGCGCGGGGTGTCGGTCCGGCGTTCGTGGCAGCCCACACAACTCATCCGCTCGCCCGGCTGGACGGTCAGGAAACTGTGCATACGCTTGACCGCGATGCCACGGCCGTCGAGCGCCACGAAGAAGATGCTCTTGAGAGCGGGCACCTCGAGCAGGGCCGAGCCGTCCGCCTCCACCGGCACCGTGCCCAGCACCTCGGCCAGGGTGAAGGAGCCTCCGATGGTCAACGGTTCCATCCCGCCCGAATAATTGATGGGCTTGGGCAGTTGCTGGAGGACCAACAACTTCTTTATCGTCCCACGCTCCACGGTGGCCATCTTGCGGCCGTGGTAGATGTCCGAGAGGTAGAGAGTGCCGGTGGGCTTGCTCAGGTCCACGCGAGGCGGGATGATCCGCTCGCGCGGCCTCGGGATTAGCGGGCGCGGCTCATGGCACTGGAATTTCCGCTGCTCGGCCGGCGGGAGTTGATAGACCAACTCCGTCCGACCCTTCCCGTCCATCAGGAAGATGCCTCGCGGGTGGGCGACCAGGAAGCAGTCCTCGCTGAAGGCGTAGGGGTCCTTCCAGTTGGCGTCGCGGCTGATGCGGCGGGCTGCCTGCGGGATGTCGGGGCCGAGGCTGGGGTCCACGACCGTGACGTGGCCGAGGTGCTCAGGGCGGCCGTGGCCGGGCGAAAACGAGGCCACTATCTTCCGCGAGCCGGGAATTGGCTTTGCGTCGAGCATGGCAATCCCGCCGAAGAGATTCCCGAAGAAGACCATCTGCTCGGTTCCGTCGGGGTTCATCGTCCAGAGGTGGTGGAAGTGGACCTGGCTGCGGTCCACGTACTCCCACCGCATGTAGAGAATCCGCCCGTCGGGAAGTGGCCACGGGGTGTTGTCGTGGTCGTTGTTGCTCGAGAGCATGCGGATGTTCGAGCCGTCGCCCTCGCAGCGATAGAGGGTGGCGACCTGGGTGTACCAGCAATTGACGAACCGCCGACAGCGCGAGGAACAAAACACGATGCTGCCGTCGGGGCAATAGGTCGGCTCGAGGTCGTCGTAGGGGCCGTCGGTCAACTGCCGCAGGCCGGTGCCATCGGCGTTGATCTCGTAGAGGTGGTAGTAGTGTTGGCCACCACGGCGGTAGGAGAAGAGGATTTTCTTGCCGCTGTAGTGGACTTGTGGGTCGCGCACCCCGCCCTTCGGGTCGTCGAGCAGGATGCGCACCTTGCCGGTCCTGAGGTTCAGTGCGCAGAGCCTTCCACCCTCGCCATAGCCCCAGTAGACGCCGTCCTCGAACTTCCAGCCGCGCTCCTTCGGGTACCGCGAGTGGTCGGAATAGTGGCCGAAGGTCACATACCAGTGGTCGCGCCCCGGGACCCGCACGGCGAAGACGATCTCGCGGACCCCGGCCATCGGCCCCTTGAGGAAGCGTTGAAGCATCGGCCCGGGGCGATAGCCCTTCGCCTTGGGGGCCGGCCCCCCGACGCCCCAGGCGGCCAGCGCCGCCATGACCACCGCGAACCTCGAGACCACCGGATGACGTCTCATCGTCCGCCTCTGGAAGTCGCACTTCTTCTCCCTGGCGCGAATCCTACCGAAAACCCCGCGAGCAATCAACACGAGAACGGCTGAGCGCGGGGATCGGACCCGACCTCGCGCTCACGCTCGGCGCGGCCCTGGCGCCGGGGGACTCGCCTCGGCCTTGACTAACGGGCGACGTTCTGGCGCAATGCCACGGCAATCCGGAGGCCACGCGATGGGGATGTTCGAGACGAACTTCGCCACGCTCGACTGGTGCATCGTGGCGGTGTATCTGGCCGCCATCGTCGCCATCGGCGTGGTCGTCAATCGCTACATCCACAATGTGCCCGGCTACATGGTGGCCGGGCGCGGCTCCGGCACGGCTCTCAACTCCGCCACCTACATCGCCACCGGCCTGGGGCTGGTGACCGTGATGTACATGGCGATGGACGCCTTCCGCAACGGCTTCTCGTTCCTGATGCTCGGGGTGATCGGGGTGGCGATAGCGTTGGTGCTCGGCTCGACGGGGCTGGTGATCAGCCGCCTGCGCGAGTTGAGGCTCATCACCATCCCCGAGTTCTTCGAGCGCCGCTACGGCAAGCGGGTGCGGGTGGCGGCCGGGCTTCTTTGTGCGGCGATGGGCATCCTGAACATGGGCCTCTTCCCGAAGATGGGCGCCACGTTCATCACCTACGCCACCGGCCTCGGCCGGACCGAACGCCTCGCCCCCGCCGAAGACCAGCCGCCCGAGCCGGCCGAAGAAAAAGCCAAGGAAGAAACGACCTCGCGTCAGCAGATCACCGTCAACATCGTCACCTCGCTCATGATCGTCCTCGTCCTTCTCTACACGGTGATGGGCGGGATGGTCTCGGTGATAATCACCGACTACCTCCAGTTCGTCATCCTCGCGTTGGGGTTGGCGATCGGGCTGTTGTTCTGTCTGTCGCATCCGGATGTGGGCTGGAACCGCATGGTGGGCGACCTCCTGGTCTATCGCGGCGAGCGCGCGTTCAACACCTTCCACCCGGACTCTTATGGCTGGGTGTGGGTGTTGTGGATGCTGGTTCACGTGTTTCTGTGTGCCTTCTGCTGGGCGCCTGAGGCCACGCGCGCGCTGACGGCCAGGAGTGCTCGGACGAGCCGCCTGACATACCTGTTGGGCGCGCCGGGCCAGTTCATTCGGGTGGCGATTCCGTCGCTTTTCGCCATCGCGGCGTTCTCGTTCGTCACGCGGCACGCGGACCTCGCCGCCTACTTCTTCCCCGACGGCCTCGGCGGGGAGCCGGCCCACGGCGACCAGGCGATGCCGCTGATCATCGCTAAACTCGTGCCCTCCGGACTGCTTGGCTTGCTGGTTGCCGGGATGATGGCCGCGTTCATGTCGACCCACGACAGTTACTTCCTTTGTTGGTCTTCGATCATCGTCCGCGACGTGGTCGCGCCGCTGAAGGGCCGCCCGCTGACCGACAAGGAGCAAATTCGCCTTGCCCGAATCCTCATCGTCATCATCGGCGCGTTCCTCCTCTGGTGGGGCATCTGGTACGAAATGCCCGAGAGCGTCTGGGACTACATGGCCATCACCGGGACGGTTTACGTGGCTGGTGCGGCGCCGGCGTTGCTCGGGGGCCTCTACTGGCGGCGGGCATCGCGCGCGGGCGCCATGGCCGCCTTGCTGTGTGGACTGGTGGCCATCGTGGGCATCTACCACCAGCCCATCCAGGCCCACCTGCCGTGGCTCACCAAGCCGCTGCTGGGCCTGGGCACCTATCTATTCTGTCCGATTGTCTTCGTGGTCTTCTCGCTCCTGTTCCCCGACCGCGACCGGGTCGCGAAGGAGGCGTGAGGTTGGACGGCTGGGTGAGTTTCTGGACGGTCGCTTGCGTCGTGGGCTTCGTGGCTTTCTACGCGCTGGTGGTCGCCGTCGTGCCGCTGGGCGCCCGGGACATCTTCCGCCTGTTCGCCCACCTGAGCAAGGACCGCGACCCGGAACGCTGAGGACCTCATCTGGGCGCGAGGCGCACCAGCCGAACCCCGCGCACCTCCAGTGTGGCGGCGTCGCGGGTGGTATTCAGCCCGATCATCAGCGCGCGCACCGTCCGCGTGTCGAGCCTGCCGTTGGGGTCTCTGGGTGAGTAGGAGCCCCAGGCCAGGTCGGCGAAGGGCGCGACCACCCGAGTCCAACTCTTCCGCGCCCGCCAGCCCGAGGCAGTCAGGTAACACGTCCCCCTCGGCTCGACGACCTGGAGGCGAACCGTGGTCTGCGCGTCGTCTCCGTGACAGCGATACTCGAACGCGACCGCGTCCCAGGCCGAGAAATCCATCGCCCGGCGGAACTCCGCCCTCGGATAACACCAGCGGTCGCCGGCGGCGGTGAACCTGGTCTCGAAGCGAACGCCGCCGTCGGCCCCGCGGCGAATCTCCATCGAGCCGTTACCCGAGATGTTCTTCTGCCAGCGGGCCGGGTCGTCGAGACCCAGCTCGAGTTCTTTCGCTGGCTTCACCCGCGCCAGGTCGAAACGAAACGACGACACCGACGGCGCCGGGCGCTGTCCCTCGAAGGCCGGCCGGACGACGATCCTCTGGGCGGCGACCGACGGGGCGCCCGGCCTGACGCGGAACTCGCTTACCGCTCTGCCCATTGGCTCCAGTCTCACGCGCGCCTCGCGAGGCTCGACCTGCCAGCCCTCGGGCGCCTCGACAACCAGCCGTCCCTCCGCGACCGCCTTTCCGAAATTGCACGCCTCGACGAGATAGGTGAAGGCCCTCGAGCCGATCAGATAACTGTCGCTGTCCTTGTGGAGGGTTCGCACCTGAGCCTGGCCGCGGATGACGACGGGAGAGGGCTGGTTCTTCGGCAATTTTCCCGGCGGGCGAGGTCTTCCACGTGGCCGCCGCAGCACAGCCGGCCCCAGCCCGATGACGTACTGTGGGGAAGGCCCGATTTCAATCTTCAGTTTGCCGTCTGGCGCGTCGAGGCGACGGCGGCGCCCGACAACGTTCGCCACGACCACCCGCTTTGCGCCAACCGCCAGTTCGACCTCCCGCGGCCCCTCGCCCCAGACCACCGCCACACGCTCGCGACCGCTGTCGAAGACGATCGCGGTGTAGCCTTCCCTTTCTCTCGTGGCCATGAAGCCCAGGAAACGGGCCTGGGCGAGAATGTCGGCCGCCGCCGCGAGCGCCACGAAAGCCGGCCTCGGCGAGAGGTCCTTCCGCAACGCCCCGAACTGCACGCCGCGTTCGAGGTAATAGGGCAGGACGAAGAAGAAGTGGCGGTCGTTACCAGCCGCAAGGGAGAAGGCCACGCTCCTGGGCACGAAATCGGCCTGGCGACGCTCGTCCGCGGCGTTGAGTTCCCCGCCCGGCTCGGTGGCGCGGAGGCGGATGCCCGCCTCCGTCAGCCACACGGGGCGCTCGTGGCATTCATATTGCCTGAGCAGGTCGAGATAGCGCGCCAGGGTGGGCGGATACTGCTCGGGGGGCGCGTAGATGTGCCAGTTGAAGACATCGAAGTAATCGCGGATTCCGGATGCGAAGAGGTTCTCGTCGAAGGCGGAGCGCCCGCGGCAGAAAGACCCCAAGAGCACCAGAACTTCGGGGTCCCCCGCCTTGAATCCCAGGTAGGCCGCCTTCTGCACCCCGCCGAACGTGTCGGACAGGTCGGGCCAGAAGAAGATGTCGGGCTCGTTCCAGACCTCCCACGCCTGGACCTTGCCCTTGTAGTGTTCGGCGAGGCGCCTGGCGAAGGCATAGACGTCGCGCAGGTCGGCGGGGTTCCGCGTGTTCTTTCGTCCGGCGCGGGACCAGGCGGGGCTGTCGTGGAAAATCTGGTAAACGCGAATCCCGTGTTTCGCGAAGACTTCAGCCACGGCGTCGTATTGCCGCCAGTTGACCACGCCCTTTTGCGGCTCGGTGCCGGCCCAGGAGAAGCGCTCGCGCACCCAGCCGATGCCCGCCATGCGGAGCATGCGAGCGATTGTCTCGTGGCGGCCGCGGCGTTCCAGCCAGGCCGTCGCGCCATCAACGTTCAGCCGACCAGAGGGTGGGTCGGTGGCGGAATGGTCGGAGATGACCGCGAACGCCAGCCTGGCCGAGGCGCTGCCGGCCTGGGCCACGAGGTCGTAATAGCCGCGTGGAAGGCCTGCGACCTCGATTGTCGCCTGGCCCCCGGCCAGTTCGGCTGCCCCCTGCGCGGCCACCTTGCCGTCGAGGTCGGTAACTTGCCATTTTGCGGCTAGCGCTCGCGGCGCTCTGAGGGCGACGACCACCTTGTGGCCGAAGGCGAAGAGATTGCCCGGCTGGTCGGTCGAGAGCCTCATGTCAGCCTCCTGACCACCGGCGCCAGCGGCGGCGAGCATCAGGCCAAACAGAAACGACGACGCTCGAACGTTCATGATCGCGACCCCTAACCTGCGCCGGACATTTTCGCCGTCGAGAGCGCAAGCGCAAGCGCGACGACTCCTCGTCCATGTGCCTCCCCACGAATCTGCTTCTGGGTGTAACGCCAGCGTCTCGATGGCACCCTCGAGGCCACCGGGACGGCGCCGTTACACCCGGCTGGCCAAGGTGTCCTTCACCGGGGGGATCGTGTGGCCTCTGTGGATGGACGCGGGGCTGGGAGGCCGCGCGTTGCTCGGAGTGTGGCCCGTGATTATGGGGATAGCGGCTCGAAGGGGCAGTAGGCGCAGGCCCCCGTGGCCTCCCCACCCGCGGATGTGGAAGCGCCTTGTTCGTAGTTCCGCCTTCAGGCGGTCGAGTCCTCCCCACCCGCCGCCGACGCGGCTATCGAGAACCCCATAATCAGGGGCCACACTCGGTTGCTCGCGGCGCGTTGACAGGTGGGGCTTTTGCCTGTAGCATCGCGGGCGGACAGGAGAGGAAAGGAGCCAGGGATGAGGAGGCGTGAGTTCTTGGGCGCGCTCGGCGCGAGCGCCCTACTGGGAGCCGCCGAGGGCCTGGCGGCCAGGACCAAGCCGAACATCGTCCTTTGCATGGCCGACGACCAGGGCTGGGGCGACATGGGCTAC
>CAYYCI010000183.1:0-7745 GCA_964470215.1 uncultured Planctomycetota bacterium | reverse complement strand
GGCAGTCCACGAAGATATTGTTTGCCACGCGGTTGTCGCGTCCGCCGCCGATGAAAGCCGCGCGGGTGACCTTGTAGAAAACGTTGCCCACGATCTCCGTGCCGCAGAACATGTCGTCGAGGTAGACGCCGACGCAGCCGCGCCCGCGGAAGCCGTTGATGTGGTGGAGGTAGTTGTCTCGGACGACCGTGCCCCGCATCGTCCAGTCGCGCCCGGCGTACATGGCTCCCGCGTCGTTCGACTCGTAGCAGACGCTGTGGATTTCGTTGAACTCGATGGTGTGGTCGTTTCCGCCGAATCCGATGGCCATGTGTGGAGCGTCGTGGATGAGATTGTGGGTGGCGGAGTTGCCGACGCCGCCGATGTGGATCGCGGCCTTGTACATGCGGTTCCAGCGGGCGTAGTGGTGGATGTGGTTGTTGGTAGCGAAGAGGCGTGCGGGGGTGAGGGTCTTGCGGTCGCCGCCCGAGAGGACAATCCCGCCATCGCCGGTCTGGTAGATGTCGCATCCGACCACGCCGCTATCCCTCGCGCCGGATATCTTCACGCCGTAGCCGCCCAGGTTCCGCAGGACGCAGCCGGCGACCCTCACGCTGGAGCCGCCGGTCACCACGACCGCCGTGCCGCGGCACGCCTCGAGGATGAACCCCCTGATGGTCACGTGGGAGACGTTCTCCATCTTCACCAGCGACCCGGCCACCGACACCACCGCTCGTCCCCTGGCAATGTCGCTCGGCGGCCAGAAGTAGAGGATGCCCGTCTGGCGGTCGAGGTACCACTCGCCCGGTCGGTCAATCTCGCTGAGGAGATTGAACGCATAGAACCATTGGCCGACGCGGTAGCCGTAGTGGTGGTAGGGCGGCTTGACGGCGATGATTCGCTTCTGGGGGTCGATGGACTCGACAGGCTGCCGCTGGTCGCTCCAGTCCCAGAACCAGTAGCCGTGGACCCAGGGGTCCTTCTCGCCGACCCAGCGTCTGGGGCGGTCGCCCTCGTAGAAGAACTTGCCGGTCTTCGAGCCTTTGGTGCCCCGGACGTTCACGGTGCCCGGCTCGAGAAGCCCGACGATCCTGGTGAAGCCCTCGTTGGGCCAGCGGGCCAGGGTCATCGGCTGGTCGTTGAAGAAGAGTTCGAGGCCGCCGCCGCGAGGCGAGCCGTAGTTGGTGATGCCGAGGGCCTTGAGGTCGGCCTGGAAGACCTTGCCTCTGGCCGCCGCGTCGAGGCGCTGGAGGATGGCCTTGTCGGTTACTGGTCTCCAGTTCTCGACCGATCGGCCTCCGCTCAATCGGACCACCTTGCCTTTTTCGGCACGATAGACGATCGGCGAGTCGGCGGTGCCCGCGTCCTCCGCCGATAGCGCGAATGGCTTCGCCAGTTCATATCTGCCCTCGCGCACCACCACCACGACCTCGCCTTTGGGCAACTTGCCGGCTTTCTTGAGCCTGCGCAGTTCGTCGCGGGCGCGCTCCAGGGTGGCGAAAGGCCGCGCCCGGGTTCCCGGATTCGCATCGGAGCCATCGGGCGCGACGAACAGCAGCCCTTCTCTTTCGGGCATCACCGCCTCCTTGAGCGCAACACACGAGGCCACGGCGGCCATCATGGGCACCAGGCACCACAGCAACGGTCGCGAGGACGGGTCCAACGGGCCACAACGGTTCATCGTCGTTTTCCCCCTTCGCCGAGGCGAGGGCCACGGAGAGGATTCCTGGGCGGGATTCTAACCGTGCCCCGGCGGCCATGCAACCGGGGCAATTGCTGTGGGCGGGCCTATCTGTTGTGGCCGGGGCGTCCCCGCCCAGATTGAGGACCCAGGCCGTGTGAGGCTCCGCCCACAAGAGCGCCGCTGCAAGCCGGGTGCCTTGGGTCAGTTGCCTCGGAGCCCGACGACCTTCCCCTGCTCCACCGCTCGCCAGAACTGGTCCTTGACCTTCTCATAAACCGCGAAGAGCCCCCTGGCGTCGGCATCGCGATCGATCTCGAGCCAGACGTCGGGCTTCGGGATGGCGCGCTCGGCCGTCAACTTGGGGCCGAACTCCCGAATGACCCTCGTGACCGGGCGATCCGTGCCATCGGGGTTGATGATCCCGAAGTCGCTCCGCTCGTTCGTCCGGTAGCCGCCCGGGTACCACCACCAGGCCACTCCGTTCGAGTGGCTCATGAGCATCATCTTGTAGAAGTCGCGGTAGAAGCGCGCCTGGAAGGCTAGTTTCTCCGGGGTTGCGGCCATGGCTTGGCCGTCCCAGGCGGAGACTCCCGCTTCGGCCCAGAAGACTGGTTTGTCGGGCGCACACATTCGGGCGTAGGCCACCGTGAACAGCCCGGGTTTCATCCGTTCCCAATCGCCGATGCGGCCGTAGCCCTCGGGCGCCAGGAAGTCCATCGCGCGCGCCACTCCCTGGAAGTCATAGGGCATCCGGTGGGCCGAGTTGAAGGTCGGATCGCCGGTGACGGTCATCCGGAAACTCACCAGGTGGTTCGGGTCGATGGCCTTGATTCTCTGGCGGGCCAGCAGGTAGCGGCGATGGACCAGTTCGTCGGCGAAGCGGCGGTAGTCGGCCACGAACTTGCGGTGTGGCCCGTCGTGGGTGAGTTGCCAGCCGGTCGGCCCGCTGAGCGCCGTGGGCGGGGCGTCTCCGCTCCCCGCGCGTTCCTCCAGCCCCCACGCTCTCCGCGCGGCAGCGAGCGAGCGGTATCTCCGAACCAACCAGTCGCGCCAGAGGGGGTCGTAGCGCTTGCGGTCGGCCTCGCTGCCGAAGAAAGGCTCCCAGGCGATGTCGTAGGCCCAAACGACGTCCTGCTCCCACAGGCGATTTCGCTCGATTATCTCCTTCCAGCGTGGCCAGTAGCCCTCGTCCATCGGGGTGCCGGGACGGATGGAGAGATTGACCTTCAGGCCCAATTCGTCGCATCGCCGCAGGAAATCGAGCAGGTTGTTCGCCCCGAGGGAGCGGTGGTAGATGAAGATCGAGACGCTGTTGAACCCGATGTCCTTGATCCGCTCCAGGTCGCGCTGGATGATCTCCGGGTCGTAGGACTTCGCGCCCAGCCAGTATTCGAAGTAGGCGTGGTCGCTCGCCGCGATGCCGCTCGAGGGCATGTAGTTGACCCCGTGGGGATACCAGCTCCGGCCGCCGAGCCAGAAATCCCCGTCGCGCACGGTCACGAATCGGCGTTGGCCCTCGGGCCGCGGTCGCCAGACGGCCACCGGGCTGGCGATCGCATCGAGCGGCTTCGGCCCTTCGCCGAGCCTGACGGCCACGGTCCCCTTACCCTCCCGCAATCCGGCCGCGAGGGCCCACTCGCGCGAGACCGCGCCGCCGGGCGGAATCGGCTCGACCTCTTCGCGAACGGGCGGGCCACGGAACGCTGCCTCGACCCACAGCGGGGGGCTTGGCCAGCGGGAGATGTTCGCGATGCGCGCGCCGCACCGCAGGGTGGCCGGCTCGCGATATGTGTAGGCATCCGGGCCGGCCTCGACGAAGAAGATGCCGCGGGCCATCCGCCCGACCATGTCGGCGATGGCCCCGCGCACCTTCGCCTGGCGATACCACGCGGGGTCGGGCACGCCGATGGCCAGCCGGGCGCTCCCCGTGGCGAAGTCGAGAAAGAGCGAGCCGACCGCCCCGCGCCAACCGAGTCGCCCCGCACCCTTCTTGGCCGCGACCATCAGCGGCACCCAGCGCCACGTCCGCCCCTGGCCGTAGCCTTTCCCCGTGGGCCTTGGGTGATGTGCGAAGGCGCGAGCGGGAAGAGGAAGGCGCGCCGCGTCCCCGTCAAAGCCCGTCGGGTCGCGCAGCCGCAGTTCGTCGAAGTCCGCGACCTCGTAAAACTTGTAGGTGGGGCTAAGATTCTCGACGACCGGGGGCGGCCGAAACCGAGGCGCCGGGCCGGGAGCGGGAGCCGTGCCCAGTTCGTCGATGAAGAACTCGTAGCGGCCGGTGCGAGGGCCCGTGTGGGTGTGTGCCACGCCGATCACCACCTGCTCGGCATTCTCCGGCCTGAAGCGATCGCCCGGGAAGCCGCGATTCTCGACCGATTGCCAGAACTTGAAATCTTCGGGTGCGAGGACCACCCACCGCCACTGCGGGCCGACCGGGAACGTGGCGATCCAGCGCGAACCATCTCTCTCACGCCATTCGAGCATCAACCTGTTTGTGGGCGGGATGTCCCCGCCGCGCGAACCCTCGCCCCTGGCCCACAGACAGGTGAGGGTGTGGCCCGGGGGAAAAGGCTGGCGAAGTTTGGGCGAGGCGAGACCGTCCCAACCGGTCATTCTGGGGATGACGACGTGGAGCGCCTTGCCACGCTTGCCGGGGACGAGTTTCCGCGTGATGGGCGACTTTGGGGCATTCGTGTGACGCTGCCACCCGGAGAGGTCGTCATCGTCGAAGTCGAATAGGACCCAGGCGGTGGGCTGCCGGGCGAGGAGTTCTCGCCACCCTTTCCGCGAAATCCATCTGGCACCGACCTTCGCGAGGGTTGTCCTGAAAGCCGGGGTCCCCAGCGCGGCCAGGTCGCCGCCCTTCCGGCAAAAGTTCTCAATCACCGGCCCCGCCTCCCCGGCAAGGGCCTGGCATGCAGGGAGGAAGAGCATGTCGAACCGCTCGGTCTTGACGGCGAAGCGGTTGCAGAGCGTGTCGGCGTCAATCGCCGTCACCTCGTGGCCACTCTTCCGGAGGAGTTTGGCGAGGGCGTCGGCCACGGCTGGGTCGTGGCTGGGCAGCCGCTCGTCCCTGAGGAGGGCGATTGCATACCTGTCGGCGGGACGGGGCCCGATGCGCTCGAGGAACTCCTTCGCGGCGGCTTTCTGCTCCGCCTCGGCCACTCGGCGCTCCGCTGCCTCGTGGGGCGAGAGGACCGTGATCGGCCTGGTGAAGACAAGCGGCGAGAGGGAACGCCGCCAGTCCGTGCCGACCCACGCCCCGAAGAGGACTCGCCCTGGCCGGCGCGGCGCGGTGAATGCGGCCTGGAGTACGCCCGTGCCGCTCACTTCCGCGTGCCGCAATTGCAGGACCTTGTGGTGGGTGTCCTTCAGTTCCACGTTCAGCCTGGCGGTCAGCCCGCCGGGCAGTTCGTAGGCCACCGTCACCGAGAATCGCTCTCCCGCCGCGAGGAATGCCGGGACGCGGACGAACGCCGCCGAGGCCGGCCTCTCGCGCCCGCAAGCCCAGGAGGCCACGAGCGCCAGAGAAACAACCGGGAGACCGCGGAGCAACCCAGACATGGCTCTCGCAGGATAGCGCCGCGCCCACAGTCCATCAAGTTTCCCAGCTTGCAGCTTCTTCTTGACCTCCCCGATCTTCGACGACAGCATTGGGTTGGACTTGAGGGCCTTCACGCCCGTCCGCCGGACGATTGCAGGTCTCGGCACGCTCCACTTCGCCTACGACGTGGCAGGACGCCGGTGAGGGGTGTCGAATCTTCAACTATGAATTATCGGTTGACTGGCCGCCGGCCGCGGGTGTAGGATGATGCCATGGGCAGGCGACTGCGGGTGGAACTGGCCGACGGTTACCTCCACGCCCGCCACGCCACCGCCAGCATGGCCTGTCGCCGGGCCCGGCGACAGCACCGCCGCGACCGCCGCTTCCGCCACCCCCTCCGCGAGGAAGCAATAATTGATATTTGGAGATTTGACACCCAGTTCTACGCCCAGTTCTACAGAACTTTACTCATTGCGGCTCAACTGCGTCATCGCTGGGCGCTTCCAGTCCTTGGGCTGATAAACTCCCCGCTTGGTTTTCTTCGGGTCATTGTACGTGGTTTCCCGTGCTTCATACTTCCTTTCGAACAGCGGCCAGTCATCCGTGCGGAATGGAGAGGCCGGTAGGCCCTCCTTGTTGTAGAGTAGATTGCGCTGGGAGGGATTCATCGCCCAGGCATAGCGGACGGCCACCGGATGGGGAACCTCCGGCGAAGAGACCACCACGGTATCACCCTCGATAGCGGCATCGGCCCAATGCCACTTCCGGTCCCTGCCGGCGATGGCAAAAGCATCAAGCCTGCCAGGTTTGGCCGCCATCAAACCGCTGCCGACCGAGCCGAATTCCAGTATGACCTTTCCGCCATCGACTCTGCTCTTCCTGTAAACCGGCCCGGAGCCGACAATGTGCTTTCCGTAGACCTTCTCCAGTGCCAGATAGGCGTGACGCAGCCCGATTGGCTTCTTATTCCTTGGATGTAGCAGAATGGCGTCGCCGGTATCGATCGACACCACCATGCCGGTGTTGGGCAGCTCCTGTGCCACCAGCCGCATCATTTCGCGAGATACCGCCCACGGCGCCTCGTCTCCTTCAACCGGTGCCTGTTGCTCCGCGCCCCAGCTGGGCAACTGGGTGAAGAAGAAGGGGAAGTCGTCGGCCACATGGCCGCCAGAGAGTTCATGCCAGGAGCGGCGGTAATACTTGATCAGGAGCGCCAACAGGCTGCGGTAGCCGGCCGCCATCCAGGGATTCTTCGCGTTGCGCTCGCCCTGATACCAGATGACCCCGCGAATGCCGTAGGGGCGGATGGGATGAATCATGGCATTGAAAACATTCCCCGGGTATTGGGGCCCCAGAGGCGCTGGATGCGTTATATTCGGTGGCTGGAGGGGGCGGTTGAAGCGCCTGGTTTCACCACGGGCGATCTTGGCCTTGTATTCCTTGAGTTCCTTCTCGTATTTCGCCAAGGCCTCTTTCTTGCTGAGTCGTTTCGGCCTGGCGTCCAGATCCTTCTTCAATGCGATACTCCAAGGGTTGTCCTGCTGGATTTCATAGGGCATCCAGCCTTCGATCGGCGTACCGGCATAGGCCTGGACGATGATGCCGACGGGAATGCCCAGCTCTTCGTGAAGCGTCTTGCCGAAGTAGTAGGACACCGCAGAAGTCTGGCCGGCGGATTGCGGTGTGCACTGGGTCCACTTTCCGGTTGGACAGTCCTCCAGCGGCTCAAACCAGTGCCTCCTTAGCGACTTGTAGATGCGGAAGCCTGGCGCCCTCGCCTTTGCCGCTTCCTCCTCGCCACCAAACGTGTAGCGCAGCACCCAGCCCATATTCGACTGTCCGGCGCACAGCCACACCTCGCCGATGGCCACGTTCCTGATTCGAACCGTGTTCGTTCCGCTGACAGTCAGACTGTACCCCATCCCGTGGCCGGGCGTCTCCAGCAGGACCTTCCACTTTCCGTCTTTGCCCGTCTTGGCCGAGGCTTCCGCACCCCAACTGGCCTTCACTGTCACGGTCTCGCCCGCGTCAGCCCATCCCCACACAGCGTTGCTGGAGTTTTGCTGCAAGATCATGTTATCGGAGAATATCGTGGGGAGACGCACATCGCCGAATGCGGTCACACAGATCCCTAAAGTCACAATAGCAACTACATACTTGGTCATGGCGCGTGCTCGATTGAATGACCCTACGCCTTCATATCCGGTACTTCCCGGATGAACCCCGGCTCACGACCATCGTGGGCCTTTCCAATAATTCTATCGTGCGTTCAGGTTTTGGCAAGGCCGTCTCCGGCACCGCGGTCCGATGCACCTGGTTCGTGTAAAGGGTGGAATAAAACCGTGGCGCGGGGCGGGCGGTTTTGCTCCGCCCTTTACAATCACTCGCCAAGACCGGGAGTTGGAGAAAAAGAGAGGCGAGCGCGCGCAAGTGGGCCACTGGCCAAGACTTGCCCGCACTCGCCAACGTATGCAGGTGGTGGGCCACCAGGGACTCGAACCCCGGACCCGCTGATTAAGAGTCAGCTGCTCTGCCAACTGA
>CAYYCI010000182.1:7141-7776 GCA_964470215.1 uncultured Planctomycetota bacterium | reverse complement strand
GCGATCCCTCGGCGAAGGTTGTCGCGCCCGGCCCGGTTAGCGTGCCAGAGCGGGTAGCCGCTGTTCGCGAAATCAATGCCGGCCTGGCGGATCGAGGCATCCAGGCCGTGGAGCTCGAGGGTCCGCAGGAAGGTCATCTCGACGTAGATGTCGTCCTGGCGGAACTGGTTGATCATGGCCGGTCGCCATTTGGGCACGCGCTCGGCGGGGAGGATGTGTCCTTTCGCCCGGAACTCGGTCGGCCCGCCCCAGCCCACTCCGGCCATCTGGCCGATCCAGCCGGCTTTCATCTTGTCCCGATATTCGCTGACCGGGAGTTTGAGGAACTCGCCGGCGCCGGCCGGCGCCGAGAGGGACGCGCACAGCAGGATGATAGACACTCGGCGCATTGTTCCATCCCTTCGTCAAGAAGGCTCCGCAGTGGGCATGAGACTATAGCAACCGACACCGCCTAAAGCAAGGAGCGAGCACGGCGCACAGCCTCGAACGCCAGGACCCAGAATGGTTGAAGTTTCACTGGTGAACGATCGGGCACATCCCGAGCAAGCGCGCGTCAAGGGACGGCCTCGACCTCGCGACGCAGGAAGACCATTCTGGGATAGACCGGCTGTTTGCCTGCCGGGGTGGGCACCTCT
>CAYYCI010000182.1:0-7131 GCA_964470215.1 uncultured Planctomycetota bacterium | reverse complement strand
ACCTCTATCTGGAAGGTGAAAGGCGACCTGGCCACGACCTCCCGCACGACCACCGGCCTCTCGGCCCACTGGGCGTAGTGCGCGCGGAAGAGTTCCGCCCCGCGGTCGAGTATCTCGCCCGGAGTGCGGTTGCGGAAGCCGGGACAGTAGGCGTAGGTGACCACCAGCCGCTTGCCTCTCAATGCCTCCGGGTTGGCGACGGTGACGGTCACGTTGTTGGTCCCCGGGGCCAGGTAGGGGAGCGCTTCTTGATTGTGTTGGACAATGCTCTCGATGGCGATGTCGCGCAGGGGCTTCGTGAAGGCCACGCGGACCAGGTAGCGGTATGCGCCGAATACCTGTTTCGTCAGGTCGGGGGTGGCGGGGGCCCAGTTCTTGCCGTCGCGCGAGACCTCCAGCCTGGCGTCCTGGCAATCAATCTTCGCGATGGCCCTGACCACGACGTAGGGCGAGGCCATCTCGACGATGAATCTGGCGGGCCTCCCCACCTCGACGGGGACAAGCGCCCCCTCGCGCCAGGCCAGGTTGTCCTTTGCCTGAAGGGAATCGAGGAAGGCATCGTTGCTAACGTCGGGCTTGAAGACGAGAGCGCCGTTCGAGTAGGAGCGCGCGCGTCCGAGCGCGTTGTACGGCTCGAGCATCGGGCCTATGGCCGGTGAGTTCCTGTAGTCCTTGTCGCCACAGGTGTGGTAGGGTCCGCGTTTGCGTCCCGGGAAGTAGTAGGCGCCCTCGATCTTGCTCCATCGGAGCGTCAAGGCATAGCCGACGCCAAGATTGACGGCGGTGGAGTAGTCGGGGTCGTCGAAGCGGATGCCGCCCCAGCCCCGGGGGCTGCCGCAGTCGCGGCTGCTGCGGACGCCCGAGAGGACGCCCTCGAGGGTGTCGCCGCAGACCATGAAGGCGGGCGCGGTCCAGTTGACCTTCCCGCCGATGCGCTCGAAGGCGTTGCCCTTGTGGTACCAGACGCGGCGCGCCTTGTCGAAGACGAAGCCCTCCGTGACCAGTGCGGGGTTGGCCTTGATGTCGAGTTGGCCGGCGATGGTGCGCCCGCCCGGGCTCTTCGGGTCGGGCATCCAGACGTAGAACTTCAGGAAGGTGTCGAGGTAGTGCCAGCGCCCGCCGTAGAAGACCTCGACGGTGGTGTGGCCTGGATGGCTCCAGCCGCGGTAGCGCCACTTGTAGCCCGCCTTTTCCCACAGGGCGGCCAGGACGGTGTGTTGCCCGCCACAGAGCGCCCAGCCATAGACGTTGATGAGTTTGAGGGCCGAGATGCCGCCCTTCTCGCGAGGGTAGGCGTGGTGGTAGTAGATGTAGCGGCAGAAGTTGTAGATGGCGATCGCCCGCTCGTCGTCGCTCTTGCAGCCCCGGGTCACCGAGGCCACGATGGCCTCGAGGGACGAGCAGTCGGGCGCGCGGTCGTTGACCACCTTGATGTCCTCGAGGGGGGCGGCGGCCGCGCTCGCCGCCAGGCAAATCGCCACCAGAGATCGGACCATTGCTCCCGCCTCCTCCGGCCCCCATGAGAAACGAACTAACCCGGACGGGCACGGACGAGCGCGGACGGGGCTAGCGCTGGTAGATCGGCAACTGGCGATACGCGACGCTCATGGCCAGGATGGCCATGGCGGTCGAGTAGCAGCGGCCGGCGCGGGCCTCGTTCCCGCGGCCCTCCGCCCACGAGCCGTCGTCGCGCTGGAGTTTCAGGAGGGTGTCGTAGAGGTGCTCGCCAAATTTCTCCCAGTGGCGCTCGCCCAACTGGAACATGCCCTGGGCACAGTAGTAGATGCCGTAGTAGAAGAAGCCGTCGTTGCGACCTCGGTGCATGTTCCGCAGAACCCAATCCCCGGCGGCAATGGTGATCGGGGAGCGGTGCATGCCACACAGTTCCAGACACAGCAGCGCGGTTCCCGTCCTGGCCACCCCGGAGCCGCCGCCGGGCTGGTAGCCGAAGCCGCCATCGCGATTCCGGCAGTTCAGGACGAACTGGACGGCCTTCTCGATTGCCTCCTTTGGCACTGCCGCGCCATTGTTCCTGGCCGAACGCAGCGACATCAGCGCCCAGCCCGTGCACGAGATGTCGCTGTCGCGGCTGTTGTGTTGGTAGCGCCAGCCGCCCTCGTGGTGGCGCGGCTTCTGGACGTTCTGGGCAGCAAGGATCAGGCGGAGGGCCTTCCCCAGGGCAACATCAATCTTTCGCTGGCGTTCGGGGTCCACCATTCCGCTGACCTCGCTGAGCATCAAGGTCGAGATGGTGTGGCTGTACATCGGGCCGTGGGAGCGGGTGTCCCCAACGAGCATCCCGTTCCACTGCGAGGAGTTCAGGACGAAGTCAATTCCCCGGTTGATCACGTCGCCGTAGGGGGCGTGGCCCGGGGTGTAGCCCTTGGCCAGAAAGGCCATGACGCAAAGCGAGGTGACCGCGGTGTTGTGGCGCATCGGGCTCTCGAACGAGCCTTCTTTCTCCTGATGCTCGGCCAGGTAGGCCAGGCCGCGGTCTATCGCCTCGTCAACGGGCTTGGAATACTTGGCCAGGGCCTCGGAGACCTCGTCGGCCAGCGTAAGAGGGCCAGAGACCACGACAAGGCCGCTCAGAACAACAATGAGTGCGCGGCGCGTCATTTCTTCTCCTCGGCCTGCTCCTTGCGGCCCCGGCGGGCGATTTCCTGGAAGTAGCGCTTGATGAGCGCGCGGTACTCTTCCGGCCCGGCGTCGGCTGCGGCCTGGAGAATCTGGTCGCGCAGTTCACCAGGCAGCCGCGCCCAGTCCTCCAGCTTTATCCCCAATTCGCGGAGTTTGGCCGCCGAGAGGTCGGTGGTCTGGACCCCGGTCCCGAAGGTCGGGTTGCCGGCGTTGCCGGGCGTCGGCTGTGTGGCGAGGGCGCCGCCCATCGCCTGGGCGCCGCTCGTCGCCTGCGCCGCCATCGCGGCCAGTTGCCCCGCCGCCTGGGCCGCAGCCATCGGCGAGCCGCTCTGTGCTGCCTGGCTCGCAGGCTGATACGCACCGGCCATCTGCCCGCCAGGCGGGCCCTGTCCAGGGCCTGGACCCGGGCCGGGACCCGGGCCAGGGCCGGGGCCGCTATCCGGCCCAGTGCCAGGGGCAGGCGAGGAACCCGCGGCCTGGGCAAGGGCCTGAGCCGCCTGGCCGAGGGCCTGAGCGGCCTGGGCAAGGGCCTGAGCGCTCGCCTGCTGGGCGGGAGCGGCCGCGCTGGGCGCCGCCTGGCCCCCCGGAGCGCCCGGCTGGGGACCCGCACCAGGGCCTGGCTGGGTCCCGGGACCGGCTCCCGGCTGGGCGCCCTCGCCGGGGGCCGGCTGGCCGGTGGCCTCGCCGAGTTGGCCGGCGGCCTGGGCCGCCTGTTGCTGGGCCTCCCCGAGCAAGCCGGCGGCCTGGCCGGCTTGCTGGGCAGCCTGTGGGCCGAAGCCGAGGTCCTGGGCATGCTGCTGGAGTTGCTGGGCGGCCTCGGCCAGTTGGCCCGCCTGGGCCGCGATTGCAGCCTGCTCGGCTGCCGCCTGGCCTAAAGGATTCCCTGCGGCCAGGGCCTGGAGTTGCTCGGCCACCTGCTCCTGGCGTTCTGTGAGGCCGGCGGCCTGTTGGGCCAACTGCGGGACCTCCGGTTGCGGGCCGCCCGGCATTCCGCCCTGCTGGCCACCTTGCTGACCACCCTGTTGGCCCCCTTGCTGTCCACCTTGCTGTCCACCTTGCTGTCCGCCCTGCTCGCCACCCTGTTGACCCCCCTGCTCACCGCCTTGCATTCCACCCTGTTGTCCACCTTGCTGCCCACCTTGTTCGCCCCCCTGCTCGCCACCCTGTTGACCCCCTTGCTGTCCTGCCTGTTGTCCCCCTTGCTCACCGCCTTGCTGTCCACCCTGCTGCCCACCTTGTTGTCCGGCCTGCTCACCGCCTTGCATTCCACCCTGTTGTCCACCTTGCTGACCACCTTGTTGACCGCCTTGTTGGCCACCCTGTTGCCCGGCCTGCTCACCGCCTTGTGGTGCGAAAGGCTCGGCGGCGGCCTGTGCGAGGCGCTCGGCGAGTTCGGCGAGTTGGCCTGCGGCCTGGGCGGCCTCGTGAGCAGCCTGGCCGACCTGGCCCGCCTCGAGGGCCTGTGCGGCCTGGGCGGCGGCTCCGGCTGCCTCGGTGGGGAGGTTATCGGGCTGGGGCGCAGCGGCTCCCACACCCTGGGCGAGTTGCGCGGCCTCCTGGGCGATCTGTTGCTGTTGGGCGAGGAGGTTCTCGACTTGGTTCTGGGTCAGGGCGTTGACGAGTTCCTGGCGCTGGGCGGCTAGTTCAGCGGTCTTCTCTCTGAGTTCGGCTTGTTGCTGGGCCAGGTTGGCCAGTTGCTCAGCAGCGGGTTGGCCCGCTGGTTGGGCGCCGGCGGGTTGACCGGCCTCCTGGGCGCCGGGCTGGGCGCCCGCCGGCTGGCCGGCTTCTTGTGCACCGGGCTGGGCACCGGCGGGTTGACCGGCCTCCTGGGCGCCGGGCTGGGCGCCGGCGGGTTGACCGGCCTCCTGGGCGCCGGGCTGAGCGCCTGCCGGCTGGCCGGCTTCTTGTGCACCGGGCTGCGCACCGGCGGGCTGCCCGGCCTCCTGTGCGCCTGCGGGTTGGCCGGCTTGTTGGGCAGCGGCCTGTGCGGCCTGTTGCAGACCGGCCTCTGCGGCGGCCTGCTGGGCGAGTGCCTGTGGGAGGTTCGCGGCCTGGATGTTGTGGGCGGCCTGGGCCATGGTGGGCGCTTGTGGTTGTGCGCCGGGGGTTGCGGCGGCCTGCTGGGCGAGTTGCTGCTGTTGTTTGGCGAGTTCGGCGAGTTGTCCTTGGATCGCCTGGAGTTTGTCGAGTTGCGGATTGGCTTCGTGGAGTTGGGTTTGTTGCTGTGCGAGTTGCTCGGCCTGCTTTGCGAGGTTAGCGGCGGCGTGTTGGTCGGCGGCGGCGAGGGCTTGAGGTTCGCCGGGCATCTCGCGCATCATTTCGGCGAGGTCGCGGGCGAGTTTGGCCTGGGCCTCCTTCCACTGCTCGGGGGTGATGGCTGGTTGCTCGGCCTGCTCCATCTGGATGCGAGCGGTGGTCAGGTCGGCCTGCCGCTGGGCGAGTTCTTGCATCTCGAGGGCGTGTCGGACCAGGTCCGAGGTAGGTTGGATCTCCTTGAGGAGTTCTTCGACCTTCCGGAGTGCTCGGTCAACGAGTCTGTCGGTTTCCTTGGCGAGGACGCCACGTTCGGTGGGTTCCTCGGAGAGTTTGATTTGTCCGGCGACGTTTTCGGCCTTTGCGATGTGTTTGTCGGCTAGTTCTTCGGTTTCGCTGGCGAGGTTGTCGAGGTACCCCCCCTCGAGTCTTTCAGCGACTTTCCTTGCGGTGGATTCGGCGGCTGCGAGGCGTTTTCGCATTTCGTCCACGCGCTTGTTGTCGCGTTCGGAGGCTTCCTTGGCCTTCGGGAGTTCGCGGGCGAGGCGGCTGGAGGTCTTTTTTGCCTGTTGGAGTTCTTTCTTGACCTTTTCGAGGGACTCGCGGAGTTGTCGCTCTTGCTCCATCAGGTCGGCGACCTCGAAGGAGGGTGCGCGAACGTCGAGGTCAATGCGGTAGAGGTCGGAGAGGGCAGTCTGCGGGCCACCGAACTTCCTGGGGAGGGAGTCGGCGACGCGGAGTTGGAACGTGACATATTTGGCGTTGCGCAGGCCGAGGGTGGCGAGCGGGAGGGCGGTCTCGCCAGTGGCCGCTCGCACCCGCTTGGAGGGCATGGGGAGTGGCCTGGAGGGCCGGGCGCGGCCGTCCACCTCGACGAGCATCTCGGCGCGGCTCAGCCCGAGGTCGTCCTCGAGGGCGAAGGAGATGGGGACGCGGGCGTCGGGCGGCAGACGGAGTTTCTTCTTCTCGGGCTTGATGACGTTGACCACCGGGGGGGTGTCGGGCTGGATTTCGATGAGGTGTTCGGCCGAGTAAGAGGTGAAGCCGTACTGGTCGGCGAGTTCGAGCGCCCAGCGGCCGACCAGTTCGGGGGTGAGGTCGAAGGAGAAGCTCACGAGGGGCTGGCCGGGTGCGAAGTTGGTCTCGACGGCTTGAGGTGCCTGGCCGTTGATGAGGAGTTCGGCCTTCTGGACGGGCTTGTTGGTCTTGACCGAGAGGGTGATCCTCGTGCCTCGGAGGGCCTTGATGTCGCCGGTGCTCGGGTCTTCGGTCCTGGGTGGTAGGCCGGCGTAGCGGGGATAGGCGTAGCGGACGGCGATGTTTTCGACCGCGGGTCTGGGGACGACCTCGATGTCGAAGTAGCGGGTGAGGGCGTCGCCGGCGTGGATGCGGTAGTCGAACGACCGGGCGGCCGGCGGGGTGACGAAAGCGAAACGGCGCTCGTTCTCGTTGTCGGCCATGACGGCCAGCATCGGGTGGACTTGCTCCTGGCCGTCGGGGGTGGTGATGTGGAGAGTGGCTTTGCGGACGGCCCGGTTCGGAACTACGACGGCGACCTCGACGCGCTCGCCCTCGGGGACGACTTTGTCGCCGGGCGACACTCGCAGGTCGCGGGCGTGGAGGTTGGGGAGGTTGATGAACGGGGCGGATGCTCTCTTCAGGAGGAAGAGGGCCTCGTGGGGCCATGCGGCCACGAGCAGGACGAGGATGCCGACGACGCAGGCGGCTGCGATGAGGAACGGCCTTGCGGGTCGGAGGGTGAATTCGCGGCGGGGTTGGATTTTCTCGACGTTTGTCGTGGCCTGCTGGACGAGAGCGGCGATGAGTTGGTCGGAGCCGCGCAGTTCGGGTGCGTCGTCAGTGGTGAGGAGTTCGACGGCCGAACTTATCTGTTCCTGGAGTTCGGGGTGTCGGACTTCGATTGCGCGGGCGATCCCCGCCAGGGTGAAACTGCGGGCGAGGGGTCTGACGAGGTACCAGAGTGCGACGGCGGCGGTGGCGCCGTATGCGGCGAGGCTCAGGAGCCAGCGCCAGGTGTTCGAGAAGATGGTGATGGTGGCGTCAATCGCCATGACGACCAGGAGCGCGCCGAGGGCCGTGGCGATGGTGGCGCACAGTCCCCTCAGGACGATGAGCGCTCGGATTCGGCGAATGGCGCGGGTGAGCTTCTGGACGATTGGTCTGGGGACGGCGCGTTGGGGGTCTCGGTGGTCGAGCGCGGTTCGCAGTGTCGCAGTT